>JABJJH010000208.1 GCA_018660965.1 Rhodospirillaceae bacterium
AAACCCGACCTCGATTTCCTTGAACCCCATCTCGACCAGGGCCGTGAACATGCGGCGCTTGCGTTCGGCGTCCATGGGTTCGATCAGCGCCTGATTGCCGTCGCGCAAATCGACGCTGCACCAGATCGGCGCCTGCGTGATGACGGCGCCCGGCCATGTGCGGTCGGGCAGGGCGATGGGCGTGAAGGGCTTGTACTTGCCGAACGGCATCGGGCTCGGCGTTTGGATTGTGGGCGTTTGCTTACTCATAACTATTCTCCGAATTTTCCGTCCGCCGGTCCCACGCTGTGGCTGGGTTCCGGGGACGATGTGACTGTGTTCGTGTGGCGTTGCGGCGCGTTACGGCCACCGGCGACCGCTCAGGCCCGGTGACCGCCGATTAGTCGCAGACGTAGTCCCACAAACGCAGCCGTGCGGTGCGGATACAAAATTCGGGGGGATGTAATGCCAGTCATGGCGATAACCTTAACCAGGGAAATTGAAGACAGAAATACCGTGTCCCGGCGCGCGTCAGGCGGCCGGGCGAATAAGTCGCGGTAGTAGGTGTCCCTGGGTGAGTATCGTAACCATGACCGCAACCTAGGCCGCAACCGCGATTCGGTCAAGGGCTCGGTCAAGGGGGGGGGCCGGGTGGACGCCGGACGCCCCAATGGCCACGCTGAAGGCTGGAGCCAGCTTGATCTACGCATTCGTCCAGGAATGAGGAACGGAACAGAAAATAGGTGCAGCTCTTTGAACAGGCGATCGCTAAAGCGTCCAGGTTGCAGGCTCACCAGTTTTTGTGCAGGTTTTATAGGGTGCGAAAAACGTGTTCACGGACAAAATAATCTTCAGCGATTCCAGCCGCGCGGGCAAGGCTGACAAGTTCCGCGTCGTTGAGGGCCGCCGCCGCATTCCCCATAATGATGCGATTGAGCAAGGTTGGTGTAATGCCGACGGATTCTGCAACATCAGACTTGTTCCAGTCGAAATCATTCCTGTGAAAACTTAAATAGAGGCCAATTTCACTGGGCGATAATCTGCGCTTTTCCATAGTGGTCGGTTTTACTCTGGCTGGGACGGTTGAATGAAATGTCTCATTGTTCCGAAGAATTTTAAAAAACTTTGACCTATACGGATACCCCTAACCATAGGTTTTTTCATTCTATTTTAAGGGGCTGAAGTAGGTAAAGGTTAATGCCTGGCCTGTCTCGAATCCCAAACGATATTTTAATGTGGTCTCATTCGTTGTCGACACGCACGCGATAGCGCTTGTCGAGCCGTTGCCAAGTGGTTCGGCCTCTCGACTTTCGCTGAGGCAGGTCGCCAGCACCCAGAGGTTTCAGCTGCTCATTTGAGAGTCCGATTATGGCTGACATCGGACTCCCCAGTGTTTTCGCGTGGCGTCCGCTCTTCATAAATATGCCGACCTAGACAAAGCGCTTCCAGCTTTCCTCGCGTCGAAATTCGCACTATGACATTACCCTTAATTTAAACGGGGGGACTCAGGCATGGATTTGGAATTACAAGGCCGCGTTGCGTTGGTGACGGGCGGGGGCCGGGGGATTGGCCGGGCGGTTTGTCTGGCGCTGGCGGCCAACGGCGCCGATGTCGCGTTGTGCGGGCGCACGCTGGAAACGCTGGAAGCCACCGCGCGCGACGTTCGCGCCTATGGCGTGCGGGCGTTTCCCATCGTGGCCGACGTGTCCGAACTGGCCAACATTCAACGCTTTATCGCCGAGGCGGCTGAGGCGGCGGGCCGCGTCGATATTCTGGTCGGCAACGCGGTGTCGTCGCAAAGCGCGCCGTTCAATGAACAGACCGACGACCATTGGCGCCACCACATCTACGTCAAGCTGATGGCCTATATTCGCGGCGCGCGCGAGGTGCTGCCGCATATGCAGGCCAATGGCTGGGGCCGCATCATCCATATCGGGGGTATGACCGCGCGCATCACCGCGCCCCTGCGCGTCACCAACGGGGTCGTCAACGCGGGCGTGTCGAACTTCACCAAGCAATTCTCCCACCACGCCGCCCCGCATAACGTCACGGTCAATTGCGTCCACCCCGGCACCACTGTGACCGAGCGGATGATGAATATGTTCAATCGCCGCGCCAAGGACGACGGCGTTGGCGTGGAAGACATCGAGGCGGAAACCATCGCCAACATCCCGATGGCGCGATTGATTTTGCCCGAAGATATCGCCAACGCGGTGCTGTTCTTCTGCTCGCCGATGGCCAGCGTGATCACCGGCCAGTCCATCGCGGTGGACGGCGGGTCGGCGCAAGCGGTCATGTATTAGGGGGAAGACCCGCTGAATTTTGAAACAATCCCTAGAATTGTTGTTAAGGTGTTACGGTTAGACACATTTGAAAATCGACGTCTTGGGGGAGTTTGTGCATGTTTAATGGTTTTAAGGGACTTGCGTATGTTCTTGCTTTCGCCCTGTTGGGAAGCTGGGCCACGGGGGACGCGCGGGCGGACATAAAAACCAAAGCCATCACCTACACCGATGGCGACGTAACGCTACAAGGAACGATGGCCTGGGACGCGGCCAAAACCGGAAAGCGGCCCGGCATTCTTATCGTTCATGAATGGTGGGGGCTCGACGACTACGCCAGGGGCCGCGCCAAAAAACTGGCGGCGGAAGGCTATGTCGCGTTCGCGCTCGATATGTACGGCGTCGGCAAGGTCACCGACCATCCCAAGGAGGCCGGTAAATGGGCGAAGCAGATCAACAGCAACATCGCTAATTGGACGCGCCGCGCCCAGGCCGGGCTGGCCGTTCTCAAGGCCGACCCCAATGTCGCGGCGGGTAAAACTGCCGCCATCGGATACTGCTTCGGCGGATCGACGGTGATGCAGATGGCCTATGCGAACCAGGACGTCCGGGCGGTCGCCAGCTTTCACGGGTCCTTGCCGTCTGCGGCGGACACCGTCACGTCGGTTAAACCGCGAATCTTCGCCGCGCATGGTCGCGACGACACGTTCATCAACGCGGACCGAATCACGGCCTTCAAGGCGGGCCTTGACCGCACCAAGGCGGACTGGGAAATGACCGTCTATTCCGGCACGAAGCACAGCTTCACCAATCCCGGCGCCGACTCTCGCGGCATAAACGGTCTGGCGTATAATCCAAGGGCCGACAAACGGTCCTGGGCGGCGATGTTGACGATGTTCGACGAGGTTTTTAAGTAAGCGCGGGCAGGCCCGGGGACTTATTCCTCGGGCACGCCGGCCTTGCGCAGGCCGTCCAGATAGAGTTTCAAGTAAGCCGGGTCCTGTAAAGGGGAGGTCTCCCTCGCATTTTTGATTGTTGGAGGTTGGCCGAGGGCCTCAAGTTCCGATATTTCCCAATCCGCGTCATCCTGTAAACCAAGCTGTCCGTAACTGGCCAGTAAAAATTTGTGGGGCCACGCCACGGTGGGGTTGCGTTCTACGGCCGATTTGAAGTTCTCAATAGCGGCCTCGAAATTGGTCAGGCAGTACTGCGATTGACCAAGGACGTACACATACCAAAACGGGTAATGCGGGTTAATCCGCATGGCCTTCTTTAACAAGGGGATCGCTTCCTTGGCCCGGCCGACGTAATTCAGCGTGTTGGCGTAGGAGGCGTAACCATCCGCATAATTCGGATCGAGTTCAATGACGCGCTTCATAGAGGCGATAGCGAGGTCCAGATCGCCAAGGGGCGGCCGCGTGACTATCCGGCCTAGGGCCCAATGGGCTTGCGGCAGTTCGGCGTCGAGTTCGACGGCCTTTTTCGCGAATTTCAGGGCCTTTTTCGCGAATTTTTCCCGTTTATCGGTCCATCTATTCTCCTGCGCCAGACTGTAGGCCTGCGCCAAATGCGCATGGGCGGCGGCATAGGTTGGGTCGAGTTCAATGGCGCGTTCGAACAATCGCCTCGATTCCGCATTGCCTTCTCGGGAGAAAAAACTCTCCTGCTTGAGTCCCTTGAGATACCAGTCATAGGCTTGCGAATTGTCGGTTTCGTGCCGCGCCAGTCTGCGTTGTTCCTTCGCGGTTAGCGTCACCTTGAGAGACTCGACGATCTTGCCGAGGACTTCGTCTTGCAGGTCGAAGATGTCCTTGAAATCGCGGTCATAGCGTTCCGCCCACAGATGTTTGCCGGTTGCGGCTTCGATCAACTGGGTGGTGATCCGAACCTTGCCGCCTGCCTTGCGCACGCTGCCTTCGACCACGTAGCGGACGTTGAGTTCCTTGGCGATGTTGCGGATATCGTCGACCTTGCCCTTGAAGGCGAAGCTCGATGTTCGGGCTATCACGATCAGGGCGGAAATCTTCGACAAGTCGGTAATGAGGTCCTCGGTCATGCCGTCGGAAAAATATTCCTGTTCTGGATCGCCGCTCATGTTGAGAAAGGGAAGGACGGCCACCGACAGTTTGCCCAGGGGTTTAGCCGCGGGTGTTGATTGGGCGATTTTCGCCGCCGGGGCCGGTTCCACGGCGGGCGGCGGAGAGGAGCGCCAAAGAACCGCCGCCACGACGCCAGCGGCCACGACCGCCGCCGCACCCAGCATCGAGCCTGTCCGCCCCCATGGTTTGGACGTCATGGGTTTCGGCTTGATGGGATTGGCGAAGGGCCGCCCCGGCTCGGCGCCATCAAGGAGCATGCGGTATAGATGCACCGGGCGCGCGATATTCTTGAGCGTGTGTTCGCCCAAGTCTTCCATGGGCGCATCGAGCTTGCCCGAGATTTGATCGGATACGGCCTGCGATATCAACACCCCGCCGGGGTCGGCCAGGGCCTCGAGTCTTGCCGCCACGTTGACGCCGTCGCCAAAAATATCGCCATCCTGAAAGATGATGTCGCCCAGATTGACGCCGATGCGGAACGTCACCCGGCGGTCGTCGGGGTCACCGCCGGTCCGTTCGGCCATGGCTGTCTGGATTTGCACGGCGCACGCGACCGCCTCGACCGCGCTGGCGAATTCCGCCAACAGCCCATCGCCGGTGGCCTTGACGACATGGCCTTGATGGTCGGCGATGGCGGGTTTGAAAACGTCGTCCAGATGCGCCGTCATCCGCGCCAGGGTGCCGGCTTCATCAACGCTCATCAAGCGGCTGTAGCCGACAACATCGGCCGCCAGAATAGCGGCGAGCCTCCGTGTGCCCCCTTCGTCGGCCATTTGATCGCCATCCCTCAGTAATTGGGATCAGCTTACCGGCTTTCGCGCAATAATTCATTTAAATACCGCGTCGATGGAAATCCCCGGACAGCGTTGCGCACAGATGGGAATGACGAAGGTTGGTTTGGAATTGACGATGTCCGACGCGAACGCTTTAGAAAATAAAAAAGTGGTCCCCCCTTGAAATATGCGCGAAGAAGATTATATTCCTATATAAACATCAGAAACACAACAGGGGGAAATGCTAACCAAAGCTAATCCATGCATATTGAAATAGGGGGCGTGGGTTAGCATTTCC
>JABJJH010000403.1 GCA_018660965.1 Rhodospirillaceae bacterium
CACCACATATCGGCCATGCCTATACGACGTTAGCGTGCGATTGTCTGGCCAGATTTATGCGGTTGGATGGTTACGATGTGCGATTTCTGACCGGAACCGACGAACACGGACAAAAGGTCGAAGACGCCGCCGCAGCAGCCGGGATCGAGCCGCAGGCGTTCACGGACAAAGTGTCCGAAGCATTCCGTCTTCTGCCCAAAGCGCTTAATTTTACGATTGATGACTTTATCCGCACCACGGAACCGCGCCATATTAAATCCGTGCAGGCAATTTGGCGTGTATTGCAGGATAACGATCATATTTATCTTGGCGCCTATGAGGGCTGGTACGCGGTTCGCGACGAAGCGTTCTATGGCGAAAACGAACTAACGAAGGACGAAGAAGGCCGTAGATTCGCCCCCTCCGGGGCCGAAGTCGAATGGGTCGCCGAACCCAGCTATTTCTTCCGATTGTCGGCTTTTGAAGACCGGCTACTGGCGTTTTACGAGGAAAACCCGGATTTCATCGCGCCAACATCCCGGCGCAATGAAGTCATAAGCTTCGTCAAAAGCGGCCTTCGCGATCTGTCGGTGTCGCGGACGACCTTCAAGTGGGGCGTGCCAGTGCCTGACAACGACGATCACATCATGTATGTCTGGCTGGACGCGTTGACCAACTACATCACCGCCGTCGGATATCCGGACACCGATAGTGAGGATTACAAGAAATTCTGGCCCGCCGATCTGCATATGGTGGGAAAGGATATTCTGCGCTTCCATGCGGTCTATTGGCCGGCGTTCCTGATGGCGGCCGGATTGGAGCCGCCAAAACGGGTCTTCGCCCATGGTTGGTGGACGAATGAGGGACAGAAGATATCGAAATCCCTCGGCAACGTCATCGATCCGCTGGCGCTGATCGACACCTATGGCTTGGACCCGGTCCGGTATTTTCTGATGCGCGAAGTCCCGTTCGGAAACGATGGCGACTTTTCCCCAACGGCGATGGTGCATCGCATGAATGGAGATTTGGCGAACGACCTGGGTAATTTGTGCCAGCGGGTTTTGTCGATGATTGGGAAAAATTGTGACGGCTCGGTCCCCGAACACGGTGAATTCACGCCGGAAGACCGGATGTTGTTGGACAAGGCGAGGGGGCTGATCGGTGTCTTGCGCCTGGAATTCAGCCAGCAAATGTTTCACCGCGCCTTCGAGGCGTTGTGGTCGGTCATTGGCGACGCCAACCGCTATGTTGATTCCCAGGCGCCTTGGGCGCTGCGTAAAACCGATCCCGCCCGCATGGCGACGGTGCTTTACACCTTGGCGGAAACAATCCGGCTGATCGGCTTGTATGTGCAGCCCGTTATGCCGGACTCCGCCGCCCAAATACTGGACCAATTGGCGGTTTCCCAAGATACCCGGGAATTCACTGCGCTGGATGCGACGTTGACGCCGGGAACGACGTTACCAAAACCAAGCCCGGTGTTTCCCCGATATGTCGAGGATTCCGATGACGGGTGAGGCGCCGACACCGGTGAGCGGACTGGTCGATAGCCATTGTCATCTGGATTATCTGCAAAAGGATGGCGACCTCGACGAGGTTCTCGCCCGCGCCAATCGAGCAGGCGTTGGTGCGATGGTTACGATTTGCACCAAGATTTCTGAATTCCAGACGGTGCGGGAGATCGCTGAACGCAACAACGGCGTCTGGTGTTCCGTGGGCGTGCATCCGCATGAAGCGGAGAGGGAAGCTGCCGTCACGACCAAAGGGCTCGTAGAACTGGCCGCGGACCCGCTGGTGGTTGGAATCGGGGAGACCGGTCTGGATTATTTCTATGAGCACAGTCCTCGTGAACGCCAGCAGGAAAGCTTTCACGCACATATCGCCGCCGCACGGGAAACCGGCTTGCCTCTGATCGTCCATTCGCGCGACGCCGACGACGATATGATCCGAATTTTAATGGATGAATACGATAAGGGTCCTTATCCAGGCGTCATACATTGCTTTAGCAGTGGCGCGGAACTTGCAGAAAAGGCGCTCCAAATAGGATTTTATATTTCGCTGTCCGGCATTCTGACCTTTAAGCGCGCCGATGAGTTACGTGATGTCGCCGCGAATGTCCCTTTAGACCATTTATTGGTGGAAACGGATGCGCCGTACCTTGCGCCCATTCCCAATCGGGGAAAACGGAATGAACCGGCTTTTGTCGTCCATACGGCCGAAACTTTAGCTGCGGTAAAAGGAATCGACGCATCCACGCTCGCGGCGGCGACAACTGAGAACTTTTACCGGTTGTTCAACAAGGCCAAGCCTTGTACCGCGCCATGAAAGTAACCATTCTGGGATCCGGACCGTCAAGCGGCGTTCCCATGGTTGGCGGTATTTGGGGCGATTGTGACCCGAATGAACCCAAAAACCATCGTCGCCGCGCATCTATTCTTGTCGAACAAGGCGATACGACAATCTTGGTCGATACCTCGCCGGATTGCCGCTCACAGCTGCTCGACGCAAATGTTAATCGCGCCGATGCGGTTGTATACACCCATGCCCATGCTGATCATTCACACGGCATCGACGATCTTCGGTGGCTGAATCTCGCCATGCATGCGGATGTTCCAATCTATGGTGACCTGCGGACGATTGATTCACTGCGAACACGCTTTGGATACGCGTTTGAACCTCTGAAATCGTTCGAAAACCATCCCGTGCGTTACTACAAGCCAATGCTGCAACCGCATGTCATTGAAGGGCCGTTCGCTATCGGAGGCATCGACATTACGCCATTTTCCCAGGATCACGGGTTCTCACAAACCTTAGGGTTTCGGTTTGGCGATTTCGCGTATTCAACGGATGTCGTGGCGCTTGACGACAACGCTTTCGATATCCTCCATGGCATTGATACTTGGATCGTTGATAGTTTCCGCCGCGAACCCCACCAAACGCATAGTCACTTGGCCCGGACCTTGGAGTGGATTGAGCGCCTTCGTCCCAATCGCTCCGTGTTAACCCACATGAACCACCACATGGATTACGCAACGTTGTTAAATGAATTACCAACCGGCGTTGAACCCGGTTACGACGGCATGGTTTTAGATATTCTATAATTTTCCATAATATAAGTTATGCGACTTATATAATTCGGCGAGGGCGGGTCCCTTCCAACAGTATTGAATAAAAATTCTAGATGCGTTGTCATTTTACAGATGACCCGCGAACAAACTGGTATAGGTTTGTACAAAGACAAACCAATAACCTTAGGGGGAAATAAAATGGCCGAAGCTTATAGCCGTGGCGGCGTAACACTCGACAAACCAGGACGTGGACGAATTTACGGCAGTATTCTAGAAACTGTGGGAAACACCCCTATTGTACGGGCGCCTAGATTAAGTGCGGAAGAAAAGCTCAAGGCGGAATTGTTGCTCAAACTGGAATTTTTCAACCCGCTGGGCAGCGTAAAAGATCGCATTGGGCTTAATATGGTGTTGGCCCTGGAAGAAGCTGGGAAAATCAAGCCCGGATCAACGTTGATCGAACCGACGTCGGGGAACACCGGTATTGGCTTGGCCTTCGTGTGCGCGTCGCGCGGATACCGCTGCATATTGACGATGCCGGATTCAATGTCGATCGAACGCCGAAAGATGTTGGCGTATCTCGGCGCGGAGTTGGAATTGACGCCCAGGGAAAAAGGAATCAACGGTTCGATCCAGCGCGCCGAGGAACTGCAGAAGGAGATTCCGGATTCCGTCATTCCCGGCCAATTCGTAAACCCGGCCAACCCAGAAATTCACCGCAAGACAACGGCCGAAGAAATCTGGAATGACACGGATGGCGCGGTCGACGTCATCATTTCAGGAATTGGCACCGGCGGCACCTTTACGGGATGCAGCGAAGTGCTGAAAGAGCGCAAACCAGGACTTAAGATGATCGCTGTGGAGCCAGAACTTAGCCCCATTCTTTCTGGCGGCGACCATAGTCCGCATGTCATCCAGGGCATCGGGGCCGGGTTTATTCCAGAAATCATGGACACCAGCTACATCGATGAAATCATTAAAGTAAGCAATGATGACGCCCTGAATACATCCCGGCGATTGGCGACTCTTGAAGGCGTTCCGGTCGGTATCTCATCGGGCGCGGCGATCTGGGCCGGCATGAGCGTCGCCAAGCGCGCGGACATGGCGGGCAAGACGATTGTCGTCATCATTCCCTCGTTCGCGGAACGCTATATTTCCACCGTGCTGTTCGAAGGTATCGGAGACGCTGCGGATTAGAACAAATTGGGCGACAGGGGCGTTACGCCCCCTCGCCTAACACCGCGTCCCGGAATTGGTCCTTGAGTCGAACGCCATCCAGTTCCGGTGCCCCCATTGGCAGCGCTTCATACAAAACCTTTACGGTATAAAACACCGGGCCAGCGGCTTCATGCACGGACGCCGCCATCGCCGGAACCTGTGAATCTTCCGTCACCATACCGGTCACCGGAATCCCGGCGGCGGCGGCCATGGCGCTTAAATCCGTCGGACCGGCGGTCGGCGTCGGCTGACCGCCGGTTTCGCCGAACCGTTCGTTGTCCAGAATGACGATGGCGAGGTTCCGAATTTGTAAATTCGCCACCGTGGCCAAGGACCCCAGGCCCATCAGCATTTCGCCGTCGCCCGTGATGACAATAACGCGTTTATCCGGCTGCGCCGAGGCCAGCCCAATGCCAATCGGCACAGCGAGACCCATGCCGCCCAAAAGGCCAAAATTACGCGAATTGGGGCTGACGGCGGTGATGTCGTAAGTGCATTGCCCGAGACCGGCGATGACCAGCGTATCGTCCGAGCGGCGGGATAACAGCGCATCGACGACATCGCGTCTGTGAAGCATTCCCGGCATCTTACTTAAACTCCTTCGCGCCAATCAGACGTTGCGACAGTAAAACCGCAACCGATTGACTGGTGTTGAACGCGAGCTGCGCGGCGGCGCCAACGACTTCGCCAACCTCGTGCGCATGGTCGACGCGGAAAACCTTGACGCCCATCGCTTCAAGCACCGGCCCGGCCGCCTGTCCCATAGGGATTTGCCAGGGATTACCCTCGGCCCACTCACCGCGCATGGTGACGATTGTGAACAGCGGCATACGGGTCGCTTGCGGCAGCGCAAAGGCGTTGATCGTGTTGCCAACGCCGCTGCTTTGCATCAACAAAACGCCTTTTTCACCGCCCAGCCACGCGCCGGACAGGACGCCAACACCCTCCTCCTCGGTCGTTAGCGACATAACGGTCATGTCGTTCTGTTCAATGCAGCGGTCAATCAGCGCCGCATGTCCCGCATCGGGTACGTGGCAAATTTGGGTAAAATTTTGCGCCCGCAATACGTCGAATATCGCGCTGGGCCAGTCAATTTTGTCTTCGGTCATTTCAGCCTAATGGTTGTTTGAAAGTGCGACGTAACAGGCGCTAATATCCGAACGCGCAACCGTCCTTGCGTGGATCCGACCCGCCCGTCAGGCGTCCGTTTTCCCAATCGATCCAAATTGCCTGCCCGCCGCCATGCGGCATCTCCGGCGCACCGACCTTGTGACCCAGCGCCCGAAGCGCATCCACCGTCGCCTGCGGGACGCCGCTTTCGATTTCAACGACACCACTTTTTGGTTGCGGGAATATGCGCGCCAGATCTATCGATTCTTGAATATCGAGCCCGAAATCAATGAGATTGCTTATGAAATGGGCGTGACCGGTGGCTTGATAGTCGCCTCCCATGACGCCGAAGGGCATCACGGCGCGTCCGTCCTTCACCACCATGCCCGGAATGATCGTGTGCATCGGGCGTTTTCCGGGACCGATGCAATTGGCGTGACCGGGTTCGATGACAAACCCGCAACCGCGATTGTGCATCATGACGCCGGTTTTCGGACTCATGATGCCGCTGCCAAACCCTTTGAACAGGGAGTTGATGAAGCTAACCGCGTTCCGGTCCTTATCGACAACACACAGATAAACCGTATCGGCATGTGTCGGCATTTGTACGGGCGGCAACGGCGGCATTGCTGAATTCAGATTAATTTGGCCGCGCAATTCGTCGATATGCGCATCGGAAAGCATCCAGTTGCCCGGCACCTGCGCAAGGCCGGGGTCGGCGACAAGCGTATCCCGGTCCCGGTACGCCAACCGGCTCGCCTCAGCTTCAAGGTGAAGGCGGCGCAGCGACAGCGGTTCATCCCCTTCGAAAGAATATCCAGACAGAATACGCAGTATTTCCAACGCAATGATGCCCTGACCGTTAGGCGGGCATTCGTAAACGTCGTAACCACGGTAATTGGTGCTAATGGGCGTAACATATTCGCCGCCCGCCGCTGCAAAATCCGCCATCGTGTGCAGACCGCCAAGCTCTTGCAGATGCGTTACGATGTCTTCGGCGATATGCCCGGTATAAAACCCATCCCGCCCGCGTTCGGCGATATGGATCAAGGTGTCCGCCAAATCGGGCTGGGAATGAATATCCCCTTCCCTGGGCGCTTTTCCGCCCGGCAACATCCGTTTCGCGGCATGTTTGTCGTGGCTCAACGTTTCCACGTTGTTGCCCCAATCCACTGAACAGCGCGCATGCACCGGATAACCGTTGCGCGCGAAGTCAATCGCCGGACGCAGTACTTCGTGTAATTCGAGAACACCATGGTCGCGCGACATTGTCGCCCAGGCGTCAACGGCGCCGGGAACCGTCACCGCATGCGGCGTAAAGCGTTCAATCTCGCTGATGCCGTTTTCAACATACCAATCCACCGTTGCGGCCTCTGGCGCCCGCCCCGAACCGTTATAGGCGATGACCTCTCCCTTGCCTTCCGGCGCGTACAAGACGAAACAGTCGCCGCCAACGCCGGTCATTGCCGGGTCGACGACACACTGAACCGCGCACGCGGCGATCGCGGCGTCCATGGCGTTGCCGCCGTCCTGAAGAATGCGTAACGCCGCCATTGTCGACAAGGGATTGGAGGTAGCCGCCATGCCGTTCATCGCGTGCACCGGAGAACGACCGGGGAGTTCAAGGTTTCTCATATTTGCGCTCACACCCTCGCTATAAGTCGCGACAAATTCGCCGTCTCCGATGGACAAGTCAAGACAGCGTTAAACATCGTAGCGCCGACGCAAAAACGGGCGCGACCGAATTCAAGGCCACGCCCGCATTGCTCGGAATTAAACCGTTACTCGTCCCAGACTTTTTCGGGAACCGGTAGCCCTTCCAATTGCGCCAAGGTCAACGGACGATCCGGCGCGATTCCACGTTCTTCAAGCAACATCGCCAATTGACGCGCATGCTGCGCGCTGTGCCATGTTGTACGCTCGAAGACATTATGAATGGGCTGGTCGCCATAGTATGTCGGCAGTAAGGCTTTAGGGTCGTGTTGCGCCTTTGAAGCCCACCAATCCGAAACCTTCGCGCGCACGGTTTGCCCGTAATCCGCAATGGCGTTAAAGGATTGAATGGATTCCGGGGGGTCGGAAACAAGCATATCCCGCGTCAAGGTGACGCCTTGAGTCACTTCCAAGAATGAATCCGGAATGCGGAAGACATGATAACACAACGACCGATAGGTACGGTCTCTGTTGCGTAACTTGTCTCCCAACGCTTCGTCTGGAATTTGACGGACCAGACGTTGCGCCGCGTCCAGAACAACGTCTATGCGTTCGACCAAAGCTTCCAAGGACAATGTTGGCGCCATATCAAGGCCAAGGTCCAGAAACTTGGAAACATCGTCGAGCGATTGCGCGAATACCCAGTCGTCTCCTTTCGAGACGACGGGAATCGATCTTGCCCCCAGGCGACGCAATTCGGCGACCCCATCTGGGTCCGATGCAACATCGACGGAGACGTAACTGATATCATGGGACGAAAGAAACTCTTTCGCCTTAAGACAGCTAGTTCACCCAGGCTGCCAAAAAACCTTGATCGCTTCCGCGTTCATGTCTGATCTCCCTTATTGATGTGCAGGGTAAACGGTAA
>JABJJH010000353.1 GCA_018660965.1 Rhodospirillaceae bacterium
GATGAAATCCGCGACTACACGCGTCAATCCGGCGGCACCATTCACCACCCCGTCGGCACCTGTAAAATGGGTGAAGACCCCGCCGCCGTGGTCGATTCACGTCTGCGCGTTCACGGGATCTCGGGCTTGCGCGTTATCGACGCGTCCATCATGCCGACCCTGACGACCGGCAACACCAACGCTCCGGCGATCATGATCGGCGAAAAAGGCGCCGCCATGATCGTGGAGGACAACGCCGCGTAATCTGGCTTTTTACGCCTCGCCGTAATGCACCCGGCGGTATGACCGGGACGGGATTTTATCATCCGTGTGAATATCCCACAGCGTCGAGATATTCGCGTTGTTATGCTCGTCCAGCAGCTTGGGGAAACTTCCCATCTGCGTGACCGTCGCGCCGCGTAATCCAAAACCGGTCGCCACGCCCGCCAAATCGCCCCGGCCGTGGATCGCCTGTTTCGCTTCGATCTCATGCGCCCGGAATTTGTGGAACTCCGCACCGTAACCACCATCATTCATGATGTTGATCAGCAACTTGATGCCCTGTCGGCGGATGGTTTCCAATTCCTGGATATGCATCAACAGGCTGCCGTCGCCTTCGATCAACGCAACCTTGCCGTCGCCGCGCGCCGCCGCGATGCCGATGGCGGCGGGCAGGCCCGAACCAATGGCGCCGAAATCGTTCACCACATGATACTTGTCCGCGGCTCGACCCGTCATATGGGTCATCGCGATGCTGAAATAATGACCGCCGCCGACAACGATATCCCAGTCCTTCGGGATCGTCCGGTCGAGTTCCAGAACCATCTTGCGCGGATCGACCATGTTCGGCTGCACCGGAAATTCCTTGGCGTCGGGATTGTCGCCCGCGATTTGGGCGGCCATGTCACCGCTGCGGAATCCGCTGCGCGTCACGCCGCGTTCATCCATGCGGGACAGAATGGCTTCCGCCGCCGCTCTGGCGTCCGCGCGGATGTGCATGTCCGCCGTCCGCAGCCCCTGCCAAAGCCCGCGCGGATTAATGTCAATCTGGACAACCTGCGCGCCGGGATACAAATATCCGCCTTCGGTCGTGTAATGGCCAAGCCCGGCGCCGACGCCAATCACCAAGTCGGATTCAGCGAAGCGTTCGCGTGAAAAATCACTGGCGAAGGCCCCGGCGATGTCCATGGCGTAGGGGTTGCCGTCGAACAGCCCCTTGCCGAACAACGACGTCGCCAGCAAGGCGCCGGACCGTTCGGCCAAGGACTCCAACGCTTCGCGCGCGCCGGAATGCAAGGCCCCGCGCCCACCGATGATGATCGGCTTTTCCGCTTCGGCGATCATGTCGACAAGCCGGTCCACCAGAACCGGGTCAGGGATCGGGCGTTGCGCGGTCGGGACGATATCGCTTGAGGGCGAATAATCGGCCATGTACGGATATTCCTGCGCCTGCAAATCCATCGGAATGCCGAGCACCACGGGACGCCGTTCAGTCTGGGCCACCTGGAACGCTTCGCGCACATTGTCGAGCAACCGGTCGACCGAGCGGATGGGAATATAATGCGAGCCGGTCGCCAGGGTCAGCGGCGCCATGTCGATTTGCTGTAAATACCAGGCCGACCCCATCGGCGCGTCACCGGCGAACACCACCATCGGCACGTTGCCGCGCGCGGCCATGGTCAAGGCCGTCATGATCTGCGTGAAGCCCGGCCCACAGGTCGTGGAGGCGACGCCAACCTTGCCGGTCGCGCGCGCATAGCCGTCCGCCATGGCGCAGGCGCAGTGTTCGTGGCGGGCGTGGACAAGATTAACGCCGTATTTATCGCCCATCTTGGCGGCCCAATACATGTTGGCGTCGCCCATCAGGGTAAAGACGAACTCGACCCCTTCGGCCTTGAACGCCTGGGCTAACATGTCGCTGACTTGAAGCTTTTCCATTTTTATTGTCCTTTCGCGCCAAAGAGGCTGCTGAGCATTGATTTGAAGGTCTTCCACAGAAGGCTGAACGCGTTTAATTCGGCGGCGGGCGCCGGTTGTGGTTTGGGCGTCTCCGCCTGGGCGTCTTGTCCGGCCTCCGTCGGTCCCGAATCCCCGCCCTGACCGGCGACCAGATTGGTCAAATTCGTCGAAAATTCGCCCAGCAACGCGCGCGCGACATGCACCCCGCCCGCATTGGCGAAGGTTTCCAGCGGGCCGGTGACGTTGAATTCACCCTGGATGGAAAGCGTCGTTTCCGCGTCGCCGGTGACGACCAACGTGCCCGACGCCAACGCGCGCGACGCCCCGCGCTGGTCGATGCCGCGGCCTTCGACGGTGCAGGTCTTCGTCGCGTCGTCGAATTTCAGCGCGGCTTCACCGCGAAAGGTCGCCACGGTCGGGCCGAACTTGACCTTGATCGAACCGCGCCACGCGCCATCGCCCGAATCCGGCGACAGTTCGGCGCCGGGAATGCAGGACGCGACCAGCGCCGGGTCGCTCAGCAAGGGCCAAACGACATCGGGCGGCGACGGGATGACGGTTTCTTCGCTTAGCGTGATCATGGGATTGAACTATCCATTCGCAGACAACAGGCGACCGCGCGCCACGGTCTGTTGTCGATATTTGATAAGGAGATCGGCTTGCGCCGGGACCCTACGAAATGAAGCCCCCCGGCTCAAGCCGGTTTACAAGACGGCGGCTTTCTAAACCGGCGTGTCGCCCGCGATGGTGATGCGATGCATGCGGCGGCGCTCGTTGTAATCGGCGATGGCGTGATGTTGAACAGACCGGTTGTCCCACAAGGTCAGCGTGCCGGGCTTCCAGTTGACGCGGCACGTGAATTCGGGCCGCACCGAATGCGCGCGCAAGAAATTCAACAACGACTCCACCTCGGCTTCTTCGAATCCATGGAGCGTTTGCGCGTGCCCGCCAAGGAACAGCGCCATGCGCCCGGTTTCCGGATGGGTGCGGAACAGGGGGTGCGCTGATTCGGTTTGTAAATTACCGGGATCCCGGACCTTCGCCGCCATTTTCAGATTGCCTTGATAGCGCTCGTTGCGCGCCAAGCCGCCCGCACGCTTGAACCTGTCGCCGACGCACCACGTTTTCACATCCGACAACATGTCCTTCATGCCATCGGATAGCGCGTCATAAGCGTCGTGCATATTGGCGAAGAGCGTGTCGCCCCCGGCGCTCGGCGTTTCCTTGGCGTAGAGCATCGTCGCCTTGGCGGGTTGCGGGTTGAACATCTGGTCGGTGTGCCAACTGGACCCGAAGGTATAGTTGTCGCCTGGCTCCTTGACGATTTCAAGAACGTCGGGGTGATCGTCCATCCCCTTCATGTAGGGGTGGTGATGGATACCGCCAAAGCGCAGCGCAAAGGCGAGCTGCTGGTCCGGCGTGATGTCCTGATCGCGGAACACGACGACCTGATGACGCAGCCACGCCTTGTACACCTCATCAAAGGTCGCATCGTCGAGCGCGGCGAGATCAACGCCCAGAAGTTCAGCGCCCATCGTCCCGGCAATCGGTTTCACCTCGATATGGTTATAGGTCTCCGGGCCCGTCGTGGCAGTCGTGGTTCCATCCATGGTTCGTCCCTCTCGCAGCGCGTTATCAAGTCAGTTGTCTGGACAAAATTAAGGCTTCAGGGCCGCAAAGGAAAGGGATGTTAATGAGTATGGTCACAGCGCGCCATGCCGCCGCCACCCAATGGGGTGCTCTTTAAGGCTTCGGTGCGGCGACGCCCTTGGCCTATATTCCCAATCAGGCCGTTTCTTCGTTGAAATCCCCTGTGGCCGGGCGCAGATTAAGCAACTTCACGATCCCTATGATGAGGACGACACGATGGCAATGTTCTGGCTCGATCACGTCAATATCCGCACGGCGAAACTCGATGATATGTCTGCGTTCTATGAAAACATTCTGGGCCTGCCGCGCGGCAAACGGCCGAGCTTTGGATTCGGCGGCGCCTGGCACTATTGCGGCAAGCAGGCGGTCGTCCATCTCGTGGAAACGTCCAAGACTTTCAAGGCCGAGGAAGCCCATATCGAACATTTCGCCTTTCGTTCGAACGGCTCCCTGAAGACCTTTCAAAAGAAGATGCGCGACACCGACACACCCTACAAGGTGGGGCCGTTGACTGAAATCAACATGATACAGGTGAATGTTTTTGACCCGGACGGCAACAAGGTTGAAGTCCAGTTCGCCGCCAGCGAAGCGGACACCGAGACTTTTGGCGGCTCAGCGGCGGCGCGGCGCCGGTTGCGCAAAGGTGAGTCGCGCAACGTGACCCGAGCCATGCCGCTCGCCAAATCGAAGTCGAAAATCGCCAGGACAAACAAGAAAGTTGGGGTTCCAAACCCGATCAAACCACCCAAAAAGCGCTTTGTTCCGTCCTAATGCACGCAGACGGGCCTAAGGCGCGGAGACGGGAGTCATCCAGCATTTTAAGCCCCGAAGTTAATGTGCGTTTGACCCTTTCTTGAATTACGCCGTCATCCGCGCTGCCGGGGTAGCTGGATGAGGCCCCACGGGCTTGGGAATTCGCCGCATGGCACTTCGATCAGGGTCGGGCCATCCTCGGTCTCGAAACTTTTGCGGATGGCGCGGCCGAGGTCTTCCGGCGAGTGCGCCCGCAACCCCTGCGCGCCGAAGGATTCCGCCAGCTTGACGAAATCCGGATTTTGCAGATTGCTGGCGATGGTGCGGCCTTCATAGCCTTCCTGCTGCATCCGCTTCACATTGCCGAAGGCGCCGTCGTTGAGCACGATGACGGTCACCGAGATTTTGTTCTGCACGGCGGTGGCCAGTTCCTGAACGTTGAACATGAAACCGCCGTCCCCGGCGATGGACACGATCTTGCGGTCCGGCATTGCGATTTTGGCGCCGAGCGCCGCCGCGAATCCCCACCCGAGCGTGCCTTGATAACCGGAGCATAAAAACGTGCGCGGTTGATAGGCCGGGAAGGCGAACCGGCTGACATAGCCGATCTGGGTCAAATCCTCGACAAAGATACCGTCTTCCGGCAATTCGGCGCGGATGGCGTCCAGCAGCGCCATTTGCGGGCCAACCGCATCGCGGAAGGTTTTATCGAACGCCCCTTTCAGGGCCGTCATTTCATCTTCGCGGCTGTCGCGCTTGGCGTTCATGCCCTGGAGCTTGTCGATCAACGCCGCCGTCCCCGCCGCCGCATCGGCGACGATCTTCACATCGCACGGCGTGAAGCGGTCGATGGCCTCAACGTCGGCGTCCAGATGGATAACTTTCAAATCGTCATCGGTCCCCCACATCTGGCGTTGGGTTTGCAGTCGCGACCCGATGGCGAGAACCGCGTCGGAATCCTTCCACAAGGCGTGACCGGCGGGCATGGTGTGGGACAGGTAGTGGCGGCTGTCGAGCACACCGCGCCCGTTGCGCGACGAGATGACCGGCGCCTGCAGCATTTCCGCGATTTCGCGCACCGCCTCGCTGATCCCGAGCGCGCCGCCGCCGACGCAGATCATCGGCTTTTTCGCGGCGCCCAGTATCCGCGCCGCCTCATTGATGGCGTCCATGTCGATGTCCATTGGCGCGCGTGAAGATTTTTCCAGCGGCCCCGCGAAGTCCGCCGAAGTTGTCCAGGTGGTCAGGGCGCATTCCAGCGCCACGGGCTTGGGGCAGTCGCTGCGCAACTGGGTGAAGGCGTCGGTAATTTTCGCCGCCGCGTCTTTCGCGCCGGTGACCCGGTCCGCCGACTTCGTCAGCGTCTTCATGATGCCAAGTTGGTCGGGAATTTCATGCAGCAAGCCGTAGCCCTTGCCGATGGCGTTCTCCGGTATTTGACCGACCAGCGCCAGCACCGGGGCGTTCAACGCATAGGCCGTGCTTAGGGCGGCGGTGGTGTTCAGGAACCCCGGCCCCGGCACGACGCAATACGCCTGCGGTTCCCCCGTCGCCAAGGCGGCGCCGAGCGCCATGTAGGCGCTGCCCTGTTCGTGGCGCGTGTGCAGCGGGCGCGGGGCGCTGGCTTGATGAAGCGCATCGAAAAACGCGTCGTTCTGCACGCCCGGCAGACAGAACAACGTCTCGATCCCGTTAACGACCATCCCCTCAATCAGCACCTCGGCTGTGGTCTTCGTCACCATTGTCTTGTCCTCCCCCTCGTTTGTCTGGCCCCTCGTTTTGTCTGGCCTTTCGTCTTGTCTGAATTGAATATTTAAACAGCCTCGTTCGGAACGGGCGTCCGGTCAAGCTTGGCGCCATAAGGCGTGCGGTGTAACGTTTCGAAAATCATGAAGGGAATTGCTGGTGGCCACTGAAACCATGACTATTCGAGGGATGTTGATTTGACGATCCACACCACGCACGCCGGCAGCCTGCCGCGTCCCCGGTCCCTGGTCGAACTGTACGCCAAGCGCGCCCGGGGCGAAGACATCGACGAGGCGCGGCTTGCCGAAGAAGGCGCGGCGGCGACCCGATGGGTTGTCGAACGCCAACGCGATTCCGGCGTCGACATTCCCAGCGACGGCGAACAGGTGCGCGAGGCGTTCTTCCTGTATGTGCAACGGCGCATGTCGGGCTTTGGCGGTCACTGGACGCGGCAACAAGGGCGCGAATTGGACAACTACCCCGAATTCGCCGAAGCGCGGCGCCAAAGCATGGCCAACCAAATCGCCGTCAGCAACTTTGAACCGCCGATGGCGACCGGGCCCATCGAATACACCGACCCCGACGCAAACCGGGCTGAAATCGACGGCTTCAAGGCCGCGCTTGATGCGGCGAACGGGACTTTCGCCGGCGCCTTCATGACCGCGCCGTCACCCGGCATCGTCATGGCGGCGATGAAAAACCAATACTATGACAGCGACGACGACTACCTCGACGCCCTGGCGACGGCGCTGCGCGTGGAATACGAAGCGGCGATCGAACACGGCCTGACCCTGCAGATTGACGCGCCCGATCTGGCGCTGGAACGGCACATTTCCTATGCTGACCGGCCCATCCGCGAATTCGTGGGCTTTGTAGAACGGATCATCGCGACGATTAATCAGGCGTTGGCGAACGTGCCGCGCGACCGGGTCCGCCTGCATGTCTGCTGGGGCAATTACGAATCGCCGCACGATCAGGATGTCGCCCTGCGGGAAATCCTGCCGACGATCCTGACGGCCAATGTCGGCGCGATCATGTTGCCGTTCGCCAACCCGCGCCATCAACATGAAATCAATGTTTTCAAGGATATCCCCCTGGCGCGGGACCAGTCGCTGATTGTCGGGGTCATTGACACCTGCACCAACTTTGTCGAGCATCCCGAAGTTGTGGCGGAACGGCTGGAGCGCGCGGCGGAAGCGATTGGCGACCCCGGTCGCATTCTCGCGGGCACCGATTGCGGCTTTGACACGTCGGCGGGCATGAGCAGACTTACCGCCGACGTGGTCTGGGCGAAACTGCGGGCGCAGCGTGACGGCGCCGATTTGGCGAATAAACGATTGTTTTAAATCGAAACGGCAAGGAGGAAACGATGGCCGCGAACACAGGGCAATCAGGGCCGGACAATGTCTGGCTCGCCAAGGTCGAGGAGCCAATTCTTGAACCCGACCTCGCCATCGTCGATCCGCACCACCATCTCTGGCTGCGGAACGGCTACACCTATTTGATGCCGGAACTCGCCGACGACCTTGCAAGCGGGCACAACGTCGTCGCCACCGTCTTCGCCGAATGCCATTCCATGTACCGCCAAGGCGGCCCGGAAGCGGAACGCTCGCTCGGCGAAACGGAATTCGTGACCGGCCAGGCGGCCATGAGCGACAGCGGCGGCTTCGGAGCGACACAGGCCTGCGCGGTCATGTTCGGCAATGTCGATATGACCCTGGGCGCGGGCGTCGAACCTTTGCTGGAGCGGCACATCGCGGCGTCCGGCGGGCGCTTCCGGGGCGTGCGCTACTCCACCGGCTGGGACCCGGACGAGGGCATCCGCAACGTCGCGCCGGACGAACGCATGCTCGTCAGCGGGCCGGTCAAGGACGCCGCCGCCGTGCTGGACCGCATGAACCTTTCGCTCGACAGTTGGCTCTACCATCCGCAACTCGACGAGGTCGCGGAATTGGCCGACGCCTTCCCGACCCTGAAAATTATCCTCAATCATGTTGGCAGCCCCATCCTCGGCGGTCCCTATCGGGGCAAGAAACAGGAGGTCTTCGAAGACTGGCGCGTTCGCATCAAGCGCGTCGCCGAACGCCAGAATGTCTTTGTCAAACTCGGCGCGCTGCCCATCCGCATGGGCGATTTCGAAGGCGACCGAAGCCTGCCGCCCGGATCGGAAGAAGTCGCGGAAGTCTGGCGCCCCTGGATCGAGACTTGCATCGAGGCCTTCGGCCCGTCCCGCGCCATGTTCGAATCCAATTTCCCCGTCCACAAACGCTGGGTCAGCTATCAGGTTAGCTGGAACGCCTTCAAACGCCTGGCCGAGAGCGCCACGGCGACGGAAAAGCAGGATATGTTCGCCGGCGCCGCGATCCGCGCCTACCGGATGGAAGACGTGATCAGCCCTTAAAAATACCGGGCGAATGAGACGGCGATTTGTTCCGACCCTTGGCGACAACACAGGCGGGCCCCCATGACTTCTTCCGGCGAGACACAAATCATCAACGGCGTTTCGATTCATTTCACGCTAGACGGTCCAGATGGCGCGCCGACCCTCACCTTCGCGCCCGCCTTGTCGCTCGACCTGCGGAGCTTTGACTCGCAAGTCGCCGCCTTCAGCGACCGATACCGGGTCTTGCGGCTGGATTTGCGCGGCCATGGGTTTACCGATCAGGGCGGCGGGCCGTTCTCCATGGAGGATTTGGCGGACGACGTCGTGGGCCTGCTGGACCACATTGGCGCCGACAAGACGCATTTCGTGGGCAGTTCGCTCGGCGCCATGGTCGGGCTGGCGCTGGCGTTCAATCACGCGGATCGTTTGTCGAGCCTGACCTTCATGGCGTCCCAGGGCGCCTTGCCGCCGGAACGCCTCGCCTCCGCGCGGGACAATATCGCAGCCATGCGCGCATCCGGCGCGACGGTGGAAACGACCATGGCCGATCAGGCCGACGCCATGTTGAACCGGTTGTTGTGCGACCCCGACGACGCCGCGCATCCCGAACGCAACGCGCTGTTACGAAAGATTCTGGGGACCACGACCCTGTTCGGGCAGGCGCGCGCCTACGAAGCGATTCTGGATATGGACTACGATGGCCGGTTGGATGAAATCCACACGCCGACCCTGGTTTTGGCGGGCGCACAGGACAGCTCCACCACGCCCGAACGCATGCAAATGTACAAGGACGGCATCGCCGGCGCCAAAATGGAGTTGCTCCAAGGCGCCGGGCATTTCCCGAACGTCGAACAACCCGGCGCCTTCAACGCCGTGCTGGCGAGGTTCCTGAACGGGTTGCCGGCCTAACGGTTTTTATCGGACGCAATGTCCGGCGGCGCCCCGCAACCGTCAAAAGGCGGACCAAGTTCCAATCGCCCGCCTACCCCGCGCCTATGGCGGCGCTTGCGATGATATAGGCGCCCAGCCCCAGAATCGCGATGAAGAATATCTTTCTGAAGCGCGCTTCCGACAAACGCCGCCGAATGCGTTGGCCTGCGATCATGCCCAGGATTGCCGGCAGAAGCGCCCCGACCGACACGACGCCCTGCTCGGCGGTCAACAAATTGTTCCCCTGCAGCGCCAGGGCGAGTGCAATCGTCGACACCGTGAACAGCATGCCCATCCCCTGCACCAGCATGTCGCGCGGTAGCCCGATCGCCTGCAGGAACATGACCCCTGGCACCACGAATGACCCGGTCATTCCCGTCAGAACGCCATTCGCAGCCCCGAACACCGGACCGGCCCAGCCCTCCCGGCGCGCTGAAATCGAAAGATGAAAGCCTGTAAGGCTCAAGGCCGAATAAACGATCAGCAGCGACCCGAGGAGCCCGGAAAGCAGTGACAGATTCCATTGCGTCAGCGCGAGCGCGCCAACCCAGACCGTCGCCGACGCAAACAACAGGAACGGCCATATCCGCAGGAGAATGACCCGACCGTTACCGCCGACCGCCGCCTGCCAAAGGTTTGTGGCGACGGACGGGACGATCAGCAGCGCCATGGCGGTCGGAAGGTCGAGCATTGCCGTCAGCAAGCCCAGACTCACCGTCGGTAGGCCAAGGCCGATAACCCCCTTCACCGCCCCCGCGAGCAAGAATGTCGCAGCGATTACCGCGATGATGATCGGATCCGTCATGCGGTTAACTTATCGACCCAATCGAACTCGGGAAAGGACTTGGCGCCCCCGTGCGCTCGATGCCGGGGACGGGCTCCTCCAAGGGTGTCGCAATGTCCGGTGTCGGTCAAAGCAGGCCTTCCGCCGCGAACACGTGGAGTCCGAAGTTGACCCAGAGCTGCCATTCAGTAAGGGGCAATCCAAGCAAATTACACCGTTAAGCAACGATGGGCTGCGACAGGATCCACAGACTGATCATAGTGTAGGCTACCATCAAAATTAGCATGGGTATTTGACTGCGCAACGCGCGGCTCCGATCTTCGAACACACGAACTGCCATGACATGGGCGACATAGACGGCCAACACGTGCCCTATGACAATAGCCGTGACCGCGACATACCAGATCATCTTGGCGTTCACGACGCCGATATCGACGGCGTATCCCTTTGTCCCGAACAAATCCCACCCGAAGCCAAACGGGTCCGAAACCAGCGGAATGATGTTCTGGCCCGCGATCAACAGATAAGACAGGTAATGAGACAGATGATAGGCGATGGCGATGGGAATCAGGGAAAGCACGAAATAACCCGCCGCCGCCCTGGTTCCGACACCCCCACCGCCCGCCCAGGCGATGGCGTTGCTGGTCAAAACGAAGACGGCGATGAACACCATCGGCAGGGTGAACAGGGCGATGGATTTTATCACGACGATCAGATCAACGCCGAAATCCTGCATGGCTATCAAGGCGGGACGCACCGCCTGACTCTCGGCGATCCAGTCCAGAATCGAAGCCCACATCGGCGTTTCCAAAATGCCGTCGAAGGTTACCGACGTTAACAGCAACAGGACGAAACAAACGCCGGAGACCGGAACTGGATGGCGGCGCAAAAGCCCGATTGAAGGGAACCGTATGCGCCATGTCCCGGCCTTTCCGTGGCTAGGGGCGAACCGCGCCAACAATTCGAACACTACTGTAAAAATTTCACCGTGCCACAGCCAGGCGTCGCGCCCAAACATTCGCATACCGGTCCAGGTCACCGCCGAATACCCGACGATCAGCATCGCCAATTGGCGCGGCTGTTCGCCTTGTTCGGATATTAGTTCCATCCAGGCGAATATCAGGAATATTCCCACGGCGGGCCACCGCCCAAGCCAGACCGGATAAGGCCAGCCGCCGCCCGGCTCACCCCGGAGTTTCACCATCCAGGTGAAGATGATCTTCCACGGATTGACCAAATCCCACAAATTGCCGATCAGTGCGGAGACAAACGCCATCCCCACCCACCAGACGACCCAAATAAAGGTGGGCGCGATATTCTTGAACGGATCAGGATTGCCGAAGAATCCCGCCGCCAGCAACACTGTAAAGACCGCCAGCGACAACAGCCTGATTGGATTCAACAGCCAGGGATGACCCAACCACCGCAACAAAGGAATGGTCAGGAGATCGAAATTGGCCACCTCATGTTCATCTCCATCATCCTTGAGAAACACAGCCATGACCGCGAAAGAAAGCGCCACAGCGGCGCCCGCACCGGCCAGATACAGCCACAGGGGCAACGGCAAATCATAGCGAACGCCAAAGGCGTGCGCCCAGACGGGGACGGTGGAAAGAGGAATGGCGATCGCGAACGCGACGAGCCCGGTATAAACTTTTTGCATCGTGCTATTCCACCGGGGCCAAACCTACTGCGGATGAACTTCCAGATAAATCATGGAGTGGTGACCCGCGCCGTGCGACGTGACGGGAAACCGTCCGGCGGTATGGGCCTTGAAGGTCATGGACACGGCCCGGTCCGGCCTGGCGAAGGCATGAATATCATATCCATGCAGGTGCAACTCCACAGCTTTATCCGTTGTCCAAGAAAGGCTTATCGATTGGCCTTCGGTAACCCTGAGCGTCTTATTGGCGGCGACCACCTTGCCATCGCGAATTTCCAGATTGAATGTCTGAGGCGTCTCCGTCTGCGCCGACCCGCTACCGGGCGCCACAAGAAACCCGGCGCCAAAGACAGCCCAAACAACGAAAGCGACAGCCAGGGTGCGAAGCCATTCCACGAGCCCCGAACCGGCGTCCGGCTTCCATAACGGAACATTATTTTGTTCTATGCAACCATCAGAATTATCCATACCCTACCGTACGGGAAATGCACCCCGCAATGAAGCGCCGATTACAGGCGATTTTCGAAAAGGAATAATCATGAGACCGTTAATCTCCTGTTTGGCGATGGCGTTGGTAGTTGTGTTCGCCGCCCCAAAATTCGCAAAGAGCGAAATACTGGCGATGATGAACTACGAAAGCAAACCTGCGGACTCCTTGAAAGCGTTGAAACTGACCGGCGCACGTGAACGCCGCGAAGGCATCGCCATTATCGACGTGGACCCGAACGCGCCAACATTCGGTAAAATTCTGGCGGACATCCCTTTACCCGCCGATCTGGTCGCGCATCACATTTTCTATGACCGCACGATGGGAAAAGCCTATGTCACCGCCCTGGGCAAACCGGTGTTGTACGTTTTCAAGATGAACGAATTTCCCTACCGTCTGAAACGCATCGATGTCCCCAAATGCGTCATGGGCGAGGATGTGGTTTTTTCGGAAGACAATAAGCCCGCATTTCCCAAGTAAAAGGGAGAAGTCACTCCTCTGACGACAATTAATGTGTTATATTGCAGCATGTTAAGTGGGCTTAAGGCGGCGGATCATGGATCACCCAAAGGGTGCA
>JABJJH010000204.1 GCA_018660965.1 Rhodospirillaceae bacterium
AGCTGTCGAGACCAGAAATCGCGCTCAGTTCCTGGGTCAGGTGCCCAAACAACAGCGAAAGTCGTACAGGCGGCTTGCTCGGGGCACAAAACATCGACAACATGCAAGAAAGGGCATTCTACTTGGGGAATGTCGGTTAAATCACTGGTCGAAATGCATGGCGGAACGGTGCGGATCGAAAGCGAACTCGACCAAGGCACCAGCGTAATCCTGCATTTCCCCGCCGAACGCATGGTGCGCAATCTTGCCGTTTGATATTGATCTGATCCGCGCCCGGACCCCGGGTTGCGCGAATGTTGCCCATTTCAACAACGCGGGCGCGGCCCTGCCCTCGCAAGCGGTGACCGGCGCCGTTATCGACCATGTGCGGCTCGAATCGGAAATCGGCGGTTACGAGGCGGCGGCTGTCGCCGACGACGCGCTGGAGAATTTTTACCTTGCAACAGCGGCGCTGCTGAACGCCAAACCCGCCCAAATTGCGTTCATCGAAAATGCGACGCGCGCCTGGGACATGGCCTTCTACGCCTTCGACTGGCGGCAAGGCGACCGCATCCTCACCTCGGTCGCCGAATACGCCTCCAACTTCATCGCCTTCCTTCAAGTCGCCCGGAAGTACGGCGTTTCGGTCGACGTGGTTCCAAACGATTCCAGCGGCGCTCTGGACCCGGACGCGCTGTCCGGCATGATCGACGACAACGTTCGGCTCATCGCGGTGACCCATGTTCCAACGAATGGCGGACTGGTCAATCCGGTCGCCGCCATCGGACGCATCGCCAACGCGCACGGTATTCCGTATTTGCTGGACGCCTGTCAATCGGTCGGGCAAATGCCGTTGGACGTCCAGGAAATCGGCTGCGACATGCTGTCTGCGACCGGTCGCAAATACTTACGCGGTCCCCGCGGGACCGGATTTTTATGGGTTCGCGATACGCTCATGGAATCGCTCGAACCGCCCTTTCTCGACCTGCACGCCGCCAAATGGGTGGCGCCGGACCGTTATGAAATGAGGCCCGATGCGCGCCGGTTTGAAAATTGGGAGTGCAATATCGCGGGCAAGATCGGATTGGGAGTCGCCATCGACGAGGCGCTTGAATTGGGTCTGGATGAAATTTACAGCCGCGTCCAGACGCTTGCCGGGGCCTTGCGCGTCGCGCTGTCGTCGGTCCCGGCGGTAACGCTTCGCGATATCGGCCGGGAACAATGCGGAATCGTCACCTTCACCATGGACGGCGTGGACCCCACCGCGATCAAATCCCACTTGGCCGCGGACCACATTAACGTATCGGTGTCGGGCCAGTCATCGACATTTCTGGATATGGAGTCGCGGGGTTTGGACAGCGTTGTGCGCGCGTCGGTCCACTATTACAACACCCAGGCGGAAATCATCCGTCTGCGGGACCAGCTGGCCGCCTTAGAGAAAATCGTGATTAATCGGAATCACCAAAGGTAATCCGATTAACACGTGAATTTTCTCTAAATCCATAAAGATAGGGCAGATTCACGACTTTAATGGGACGCGTGAAACGCGTCCCATTAAAGTCGACCTGCTCTAACCCCATAGCGCGGGAGAGGGCGGGCTCAGCGTACTGCCGTCATAGGCCAGACCATCCGGGCGATCCTTCGCCAGCAACAGCGGCCCGTCCAGATCGACCACTTGCACCCCTTGCGCCACCAGCACCGCCGGGGCCATGGCGAGCGACGTCGCGATCATGCACCCGACCATGACGTTAAGCCCCGCCGCATCCGCCGCCGCGCGCAGGGCCAGCGCCTCGGTCAGGCCGCCGGTCTTGTCGAGCTTGATATTGATCATGTCGTAGCGCGCCGCAAGGTCGCCCAGATCGCCGCTGACATGGCAGGATTCGTCGGCGCAAATCGGTATCGGATGCGCGCATTGGGCCAAGGTGGAATCATCGCTGGCGGGCAACGGCTGCTCAATCATCTCCACCCCGTATTCCGACAACGCGGCGCTGAAGGGTTCGACCATCGCCGCGTCCCATCCTTCATTTGCATCGACGATAATGCGCGCGCCCGGCGCGTTTTCCCGCACCGCCGCGACCCGGTCCAGATCGCCGTCGCCCATCAGTTTCATTTTCAATAACGGCCGTTCCGCGTTGTCTTTCGCGTCGGCGCCCATCGCGTCGGGCGTATCGAGGCTCAGCGTATAGGCGGTCACCAGGGGTCCCGGTTCCGCCAACCCCGCCAGGCGCCAGACCGGCTGGCCTGTTTTCTTCGCGTCCAAATCCCAAAGCGCGCAATCCAACGCGTTGCGCGCGGCGCCGGGCGGCAGCGCGTCCTGTAGCG
>JABJJH010000427.1 GCA_018660965.1 Rhodospirillaceae bacterium
ATCGGCTTTGACGTCGATATCGGGCCATTGTTTCAAACGCCCGAGGAAGCCGCCATGCAGGCAACGGAAAACGATGTGCATGTTATCGGCGTCTCATCGCAGGCGGCGGGCCACAAGACGCTCGTGCCCGCCTTGATCGCGGAGTTAAAACGATTGTCGGCGGATGATATAATCGTAATTTGCGGCGGCGTGATTCCGCCTCAGGATTATGATCTGTTGAAACGCGAGGGCGTTGCGGCGATTTATGGGCCGGGAACGAATATCCCCGCCGCGGCCAGCGAGATCATGCAGATGGTTGCGCGTCGCGGTAAGGCTGCGGCGGAATAAGAGAACGGGGCCAGGGCCTGTGGATAATTAGGATGCCGCCGTGGTTGAGCGCAAGCGGCGCGAAATTAGGAGTGAGGACGCAGAACATGCCGGGCATATTTCAGGACGAACGACGCGAGATCGCGTCACTTGCGCTCAATCCCGCAGGGATGGGTCGAATTTCCCCTCCGGATGCGTTGCGATTGGCTTGTGGGGGTAGGCCCCCGCGGCGCCATTCGCTCCTACCCGGCGGGAACATCCGATCCCGCCACGACGCCATCCTAATTGTCCACAGGCCCTAACATGGCGGCGAATGTCACCGAATTACCCAGGTCAGGACGGCACGTTCAACCGACGCCGGACGAAGATCCTGCGCGCGTCGCGGCGCGCGCCGCCAAGTATACGCAAAAATTACTGCTGATTGGCGGCGGCGTCAGCATCGTTTGGGTCTCCTTGTGCGGGTGGTACGTGTCCGCGTTTCTGGGTTGGGGTTTGCTGTCCCAGATGTTGCCGCACGAAGTGGCGGCGGTGATCGCGGGAACGGCGTTGCCGCTTTCGGTGTTATGGGCGGTATTTCTCATTCTGCGACCCAACCGGGATTTGACGTTTCATACCGAGGCGTTGCGCCGTCAGCTGGCGTTGTTGACGTTCCCCGCCGATGAAGCCGAACATCGTGTGCAGGTGGTGTCTGATATATTGCGCCGACAGACGGAAGAGTTGAATCGCGCCAGTGACCGAGCGTCCTTGCAGCTAAAGGAAATATCAGACAGCGTTCGCGAAAACCTGGATCATTTATCCGAGGCGTCGAGCCAGGCGGTGGAGGAAACTGCCGCCATGCGGGGCGTTTTGTCGGAACAGGCAAGCGCTTTGTCCACGTTGGCCGACCGGTTCGAAACGCAACAACGGGCGGTTCGGGACATTACCGAACAGCAGGCGAACCATATGACGGCGGCATCGAAGCGAAGTCTTCAACAAACCGAGGAATTTGGCGCGACGTTGCGGGAACAGGCGAATTTGTTGTCGTCCGCATCCGACAGGGCGGCGGAGAAAGCCAAGGATATTGGCGCGTTATTTCGCGAATATACCGAAACCATGTCTCATTCCGGGGAGGCCGCCGGTCAACGCGCCGCAGCCATCGTCGAGATTTTGGAAAAAGGCACGGTCGAATTAAACGGCGCGAGCGAAATGGCGGCGTCGCGCGCGACCGATATTTCCGCCGAATTGCGTCAACAGACCGCGCGGGTGACGGATCGCCTGAAAGAATCTTTCGATATTCAATCTGACGCCCTGGTGAAGGTGGCGACGCGAACTGGTCAGGAAATCGACCGCTTGGGCGCGGCGTTGGACCGCCACGCATCCAGCTTGACCGGAACGCTGGACACATCATTGAACAAGCACTCCGCGTCGATGGACACCATGATGGATGTCGCGTCCGCGCGTATCGATAAGTTAGGCGTTACGTTGCGTGACGTTACAAGCGCGGTGTTGCAGCGGGTGGATGACGGGTTGGCGCGGCGGTCCGGGGATTTATCGACGACAGTCGAGCGGATGGTGTCCGAAGCGCAGGAATTGATGGCCGCCATGCACCAACAGGTCAACGACATTGCGCAAACCGCTGACACGGCGTCACAACATTCCGTTGGCATCAAGGATGCGCTGGTGGAACAAGGCGAGGCGCTTTCAAAGCTAGTTGACCATGTGTCCGGTCAGTCGCAGACACTTGATGTCGCCATGAACGACCATCGGGCGGATCTAACCCGTGTCTCGGATGACGCCGTCGAAAAAGTCAGCGAAATGGGGGCGGCGCTGCGCGCCCAGGCGCAGGACGTGTCCAAGGCGTCTGATCTGGCCGCCGTGCGGGCCGATGGCGTCCGCGAAATGTTGCAGCGGCAAGTCACGAATTTGACGACGATGTCGGAACGCGCAGAGGAGCAGGCCAAGGAAATCGAAACGATG
>JABJJH010000203.1 GCA_018660965.1 Rhodospirillaceae bacterium
AGCTGTCGAGACCAGAAATCGCGCTCAGTTCCTGGGTCAGGTGCCCAAACAACAGCGAAAGTCGTACAGGCGGCTTGCTCGGGGCACAAAACATCGACAACATGCAAGAAAGGGCATTCTACTTGGGGAATGTCGGTTAAAGGTACCCAAGATTACAATTTAAGCTATTAGCTTGATGGTAGGACAATTTGAGAATCGTCGCGGTTACCCCATTCGCCCCATGAACCGATATAGTTTTGCACCCTGGGATAGCCCAGCGCGGCTAGCGTTAGAATCGTGCTAGCGGAGCGATATCCACCCTGACAATAGGCGATAACCTTTTTGTCCGGCGTTACCCCTTTGCTTTCGTAAAGTGCTCTAACTTTTTCAGCTGGCAACAACGCTCCATTCTCGTCGAGATGATCGAGCCAGGGTATATGTATCGCTCCGGGCACAGTACCTACCCGGCGTGCGCGCTTTTCCGTACCTTCATACTCTGAGGTGCGCCTGACATCGATGATCACCGTGTCATCGTCATCAATAGCTCGCGCAACATCGAACCGGGTTGCAAGAATTTCGAGACGACGTCCTGCTTGAAATGGCTGCGGTGCTGGCCGTGCCTTGTCCGAGGCGACCGGCGGCGTCGTTTCGCCAACACGCACCAGTTCACGTCCGGATGCGACCCATGCGCCGGTACCGCCATCGAGAAGTTTAACATTTGGGTGATCAAGAACAGCAAGCAACCAAACGGCGCGAGACGCGCGTTCTCCACTTTCGTGATCATATATGACGACAGGGCGCTCGTGAGAGACACCGCGCGCCGTGAAGAGCGCAGGAAACATACTAAGAAAGGCTTCGAGCGGCTCGGCGGCGCTGTTATTAAGACTTACTTGGTATATATCAAGATGTCTCGCCCCTTCGATATGCCCTAACGCATAATCATCCGAAGGACGCAAATCCAACAACGTCACATCACCAAGGGATGCCGAGAGTTCATCGCAACTGATCAAATGTTGAGTGTTTGGATATCCGGCAATACTCACAGCCCCTCACTTGGTTTGTTAGAAAAATTCAATCGGACGGAAAGATAGGACCATAAATTACAACAGCGCACAAATGACTTACTGAATGTCGCATGTTGGCCAACTTCCGCCATAAAATCCACGTGTGCGGCGGCCCTATATGTAGCGGGTATCTGAATTAACTGGACAGACGCGTGTAGGACGAGCGGAGGAAAGCCGCCTCAATGCAGCCTTCCTCCGTTCCGGGTGAACCCGATGTCGCGCAGCACTCGATCATCCAGCGCTTCGAAATTCCGGACCGTTCGCGGACGGCGACGGGCCTTGGCGACTTTGAAGACAGCGCCCTGGACGGCCACGCAAAGGGAAACACCCAATTTTTCGATCATCGGAATGAGAGGGCTGCTCCTTAGGGTTTGTTCCATGGCGTTCATGACGCTGTCTCCTCGTCTTGCAATCGTGTCCGGCGTCAGGCCGGTTTCCACGCCAGGAAGGCGTAGCCATACACTTCGAATTTGCGCGCCTTCGATTCGCCATTGGCGCCGCCGAATGTATCGACGCGCGGTCCAATCTCAATGCGCTCGAAGCCGCTGTCCGCCAACATCTTCCGCCAACCTGCGCACGGCAGGCCACCGGCGATTCACGCCGTCCATAGATCAACGTCATGCATCGCGCCTTCGGGCACAGGCGCGCCGTTGGCGATGTCGGCGAATTGCAGGCATCCGCCGGGCTTCAACACCCGAAACACTTCCGAAAACACCTGCTTCTTATCGGCGCAGAGGTTGAAGACCCCGTTGCTGATGATCACGTCGGCCCAGGCGTCCGCGACCGGGATCGCCTCCAACAAGCCTTCGCGGAAATCCACATTTTCCGCTACCATGGCCGCCGCCGTCGTCCGCGACTTCGACAGCATTTCCGGGGTCATATCGACGCCGACAACCGCGCCGCCGGGCCCGACCAGTCCCGCCGCGACGAAGGAGTCAAACCCCGCCCCGGCGCCCGCGTCGACCACGGATTCGCCCGGCGCCAGGTCCCGCATTGAAAACGGGTTGCCGACGCCCGCGAAGGACTCCACGGCGGCGTCCGGCAAGCCATCCACCACACCCTGGTCATAGCCAAGGCGTTTGGCGAGTGGACGGCCCGTGTGGAAGTGGTGGCCCTTGTTCGGTTCGACCGCCACTTCCGCGTATTTCAACCGCACCTGTTCGCGCAAGGCGTCAGGATTTACGGCAATATCGACATCGGTATTCATATTGTTGCTCCTATTTCTTGCGACAAAAGCTTGGCCTCACGACAAAAGTTTGGCGCCGTCATTGACGAAGCCGATGGTGCGCGCCGCGCCCGCGATTTCGGCGCCGTCGGTAAGGTCGTCCGCGCTGATGCCCCTGGCGGCGGCGCAGACCGGGCACACCCAGAGTTGCCCGCCATTGTCCCGATACGAGTCCAGCAGGTCGCCGATGGCTGGATAACCCTCCACGCCAAGGCCGTCGGTTCCGCCCTTGGTCGCGAGGCGGACCGATTCACTGGTCAGAAACATCGCGGTTTCCCCATCCATCGCCGCCGCCGAACTGGCGATGATCATGGCGATGGTGGCTTTCTCCAGATCGTCGGTTCCATATTGCGAATTGACTAAATATTTCTCGGTCATTTCCTGTATCCCTTTTCGTTGATTAAGTTTGGTTGACGAATAAGAGCGTAGGCCATGCCGCAACGCCTTGCTTGACGGCGCGCTTGCCGTATCCTTGTGTTATTCTTGTGAATTCGTTGGAAAGCTTTAGGGCGCGTTTAAGTGTTTCGATTTGGAGATTTCACACTCGATCCGGACCGCCTGGAGCTTCAGCGCGACGGCGTTGCGTGCGACATCGAACCTCAGGTGTTCAGCCTCATTCTCCACCTTATCCA
>JABJJH010000223.1 GCA_018660965.1 Rhodospirillaceae bacterium
GACATTCCCGCCGATGCGATCATGTCGGGGGTCGACTGGTCCTGGGAAACGTTCCCGGAATATCTCCAGGCCGTGGAAAATGCGCCAAAAAGCATTAATTACGGCGCCTATATCGGTCATTCGGCGCTACGCATGTATGTCATGGGCGACCGTGCGCTGTCTGATCGGGCGACCGAAGACGACGTCACGCGCATGGCCGCCGCGGTTACCGAAGCCATCAAAGCCGGCGCCGTCGGTTTCTCGACATCGCTATCGACCACTCATTCCACCCCGGACCAAACGCCGGTCGCCAGTCGTCACGCCGATTGGGCGGAAATCGACCGGCTCGTGGGCGCCATGGCGGACCTTAACGCCGGAATTTTCCAGGTCGGTCCCGACGTCTCCAGCGGCTCGGCGCAGCGCGGATTTTTCGATGAACTGCAACGAATTGCGCTGGCGAGCGGACGCCCGGTCATGTTTGGCACGATTGCGACGCAGATGGAAAACGACCCGACGTCCTGGCGGTATCAGACCGGCGTCATCGACGACACCATCGCCAAGGGCGGGCGCATGTACGGGCAGGCGTCGACGCGCCCGATCAGCGTTATTTTTTCCATGAAATCAAACCTGCCATATGATATCCTGCCCGGCTGGAAGGCGATACGGTCGTTGCCGCTGGACGAACAGAAACGTCGCTTCGCCGATCCGGAAACCCGAAAACAACTGATCGCCGAGGAAGCGGGCATGCGCGCGCGCGGCGCCGAATTCCAGGGCGGCGGCGACGCGACGACAAACCCCATGCGGCCGGATTACGGTAATCTGTACGCAATGCGCGACGTCAACTGGGACGATCCCACGGTCGAAGAAATAGCGCGAGAACGCGGCAAGGACCCGGTCGAGACGATCATCGATCTGATGCTGGAAAACGAGGAACAGCTTTTCGTGCAGCCAATCGTGAACGCCGAAAAAGAAGATGTTCTCGGCATGCTCAAACACTCGCGCACGCTCGCCACGTTTTCCGATTCCGGCGCGCATGTGTGTCAGGAAATGGGATCATCCCTACAGACTCACTTGTTGAGTTATTGGGTCCGCAACGCGCAAGCGTTTACGCTGGAAGAAGCCGTGCGCATGTTGACGTTCGATAACGCCATGGCCTGGGAACTGCCGGATCGCGGTTTGATCCGTACAGGTTACGCCGCCGATCTGGTGGTCTTCGACGCCGATGCGATCAAACCGCAAATGCCGACTATCGTGGCCGACCTGCCGGGCGGCGCGCGGCGGCTCGTGCAAAAGGCCGACGGCATCGCTGCGACCATTGTCAACGGCGTGCTGGCCTTCGAAAACGGCGACTCAACCGGCAATTATGCGGGGCAGTTGCTGCGAGGGCCTTTAGGGCGCGCGTAGAGGCGGCCCAGGTCCGTGAATTCGTGGAAGCTTGTCACGCGCTCCAATTACGCAGACGGCTAAAAGGAAAACCGATAGCTCGCCTGCAGGGTTGTGTCGCGCTGTACAGCGGAAATGCCTGTCGAGAGTCGCGACGCGCGTTTGCTGCGCACGGTCAACGCCTCGAAGGTCAAGCGGTGCGTGTCGTCCGGACGGTAGCTATAGGCGGCGGTCCAGGCGTCGCCGATTTCGTTGGAATTTCGGGCGAAGGCGTCGCGTTCGTCGATTCCAAAGCGGTCATGGCGTAGCGATAACCGATGGATTTCGTCTTCATCGACGAACCCACTGAGCATGACGTAGGCGGCGGCGTACACGACGTCGAACTCATTCACGCCGGTTAATTGACGTCGGGTGTCGCCGTACATGAATTGAGACAACAACTCGATTCCGTGCGGCAAGTCGTAAACGAATCCGGCGGCGGCGAAACGTGTCCGCCACGCGGGGTGTCCGCGCCGGGTTCCGGCGTCATCGGCGAGATTGTCATACAGGGTTATGAGAATTTCACCGCCAATATCTTCATCTTCCCCATGGGTGAACAGGTAAAAGCCAGGCCTGTCGTCGACCTCCTTGAACGGTTCAATGTCACCGGGCGAGTCGAAGGTCGCCGACGTCGCGGGTTGCGGGATGTTGCCGGACAGAGTCGTAAGCCGGTCATGCAGCGCCCAGCCCCGCTTTTCTAGGATCGTTCCCGACAAGTCGTTGCCAAAGAAAAGCGCGCCGCCAAGGGTGACGCCACCGCCGTCGTAACGGTAGCGGCCAGTGGCTTCGGCGCCGGTCGTGCGGATATCCTCGCCAATCCAACTGTTGATCGCCGACCACGAAATTGTGTACGGGCTTTGCCAGGCTTCATCCACGTTTTCGAGCGACACGGGCGGCAAGAAGGACCCGATTTTAAATCCGAAACGCCATTGAGAGGTGGAGACCGGTTTGACGGTTACGAACGCCTCGGCGACATCGATGGGCGTTTTTTGATCCTTGTCGAATTTCAAATGGAGATAGCCGCCGGTGCTCCAATTGAACCGAGACCGCAAAATCAACGACGCGTCACCGAGGGCGCCGGTGTGGCGAGACCCTTCCCCGCGCTTGCCGCCAAACCGGGTCTTGCCCAACCCATCGTCGAGCCAGCCAACCTGATCATCGGTTTGAACGGCGCGCAAATCGATGAGCCCGTGCACATTGAATGTTGGAAATTCCTCTTGCGCCAGTACGGGCGCCGACAAAAATATAGCCAGAACAAGGGGAAAGAAATATTTCATTCGCTGGTCCGCGTCCCGTTCGTTCCAGACCAGGGGGATTCATCAAGGAATTGAAGTAATTTGTCGAATGGCATGGGTCTGGCCATATAGTAACCTTGCCCCACGTCGCAACCCATTTCCTGTAGTCGCCGGAAGGAATTTTCGTCTTCGATTCCTTCTGCTGTGACCTTGAGCCCCAGATTATGGCCAAGATCGATGGTCGAGCGGACGATCATGGCGTCTTCGTTGTTCGTCGCCAGGTTCAGGACGAATGCCTGGTCAATCTTAAGTTCCGCCACCGGCAGGTCTTTCAGGTACGCTAGCGAGGAATATCCCGTTCCGTAATCGTCGATGGAAAGCGCCATCCCCATCCCGGACAGTTCGGTAAGCAGCGTTCGCGCGACGACCGGGTCCGACATCAGGCCGCTTTCCGTGATCTCCAGGATAAGCGCGTCCGGCGGCAATCCCGCAGCGTCGAGCGCGGCGCCGATTTGACGTGGCAAGTCCCGGTTCGCCAGATCGAGGGTCGATAAATTAATCGCGACTTTGATGTTTTGCCCGCGGGCGGAAAGGTCGGCTGCGTCGCGCAAGGCCCGGCTGAGCACCCACTGGGTAATCAGGCTAACGTCGCCAGTCCGTTCGGCGAGTGGAATGAACAACGCCGGTGAAATCATATCGCGTTCCGGGTGTCGCCAGCGAATGAGCGCTTCGACCGCAAATATTTTTTCGTTCTCCAGGTCGATTTTCGGTTGATAGAATACCATGAATTGATCTTCGGCGATCCCCCGTCGCATTTCGGTGATCATGAAAAGCTCGTCCGGGTTCACCTCGTCGGCTTCCGGATCGAAGACATACGCGTCGCGACCACTTCCCGTGGCCTTGAATTCGGCGACTTCCGCTTGATGGATCATGGTTTCCGCATCGACGGCGCGGCCGGAATGGAACGTGACGCCCAGTGTTAAGTCGGTGGCGAGCACGAAGTCGCGAATGGAAACCGGTTCTTCGAACGCGGCATCGACCAGGGCGATAATAGCGTCGCTATCCACGCGGGTTCGCTCATCGAACATCAAGCCAAATTTGTCGCCTTCCAGCCGCGCCACCACGTCATCGGTGTCAATCGCGTCTGAAAGTCGCTTCGATAGGGCCACGATTAAACCATCGCCGGTATCATAGCCGAGCGTGCTGTTGATTTCCTGCAGGCGCTCGACCCCGACCACGGCGACCGCGATGTCGTGATTTTCCGTTCCGGTTCCAAGCCGCTCCGCCAGCGCCTCGACGAACGCGGTGCGGTTTATCAACCCGGTCACCGCGTCATGACGCGCCTGATATGAAATCTGTTCCTCGCGTTCGCGAATGCCCTGCATCATGCCGTTGAAAGTGCCGGACAGGGCGCTGAATTCGTCGTTGCCGTCGAGGTCGATAGCGGTTTGATAGTCGCCTTTCCCAACCCTGTCGGCGGCGGCGACCAACTGGTTGAGGGGGCGAGACACGCCGCGCGCCATGATGAAGCCGCCAACCAACGCGAGCCCGAGCCCGCCAACGAGTAGCGCGACGAGGGACAGCAACAAAGGGTATGTGCGGCTGAGAACGTCCTGCACCGAGTATTGCAGGAACACCGACACGTTCGATTGGTCGTGGCCGTTATCGACCGGCGCGGTGAGCACGATATAGGTTTCGTCACCCATATCCGCGAAACTTGGTTTGGCCGCCCTGGATAATTCGTTGAAGGCGGCGGTGAAGGCGCGGCGTTTTGCGGTGTCTAGCGTCGTTGCGGCCAGATTTGGCGTTCCGTTCAACGTGGTCGTAAACGATAGGTCCAGGGGGATCGGCGCCTGGGATTGAAGCCGTGTTGCGAGTGAATCGTTGATCTCCAACGCGATGCCGATCCAGGCGATGGGCTGCGGGGCCAGCACCGGAACGATGACGAAGCGGTACAGCGTATCGTCGAGTGACGCGATGGCGGCGGCGCGCCCGTCTTCCTCGGCGGCTTCCAGCATGGCGGGGAACGGAAATAATCCTTCGACCTGTTCCGCCCGCGCCGTATCGACGATGATGTCTTCTTCAAGTGAAATAAGCATGACGCGGTCCGCCGAAATTCTGTCCTTGAGGTTTAGGATGACGGAACGCTGTGTCGCGGCGTCACCAACGGCGATGGCTTCGCGAAAACTGAAATCGAGTGTCACGACCTGTGCGCCTTTTGCCAACTGCGTTGTCAGGTCGATGAGTTGCCGGTTTAGAGAATTGAGAGCGAAAGTAAGTTGATCACGCCCCTGATCGAGCGCGTTTTGACGGGTCGATGTGTAAACGCTGATGAAATCGATGACCTGCACGGCCACGAGAATAACGCCGATAAAAATAGTTAATTTGGTGCGGAATTGAAGTCTCATAGGTCCTTATATTAGCCGATTTACGCCTAATATCGTTTCTTTTTCTTTTTCTTGGGGCGTTTTAACTTCAGGACGATTTCACGGTCCGTCACTTTTTCGTTGTTGACCGAGACTTCGACGGCCGGTTGCTTGCGCTTGGACGCTAGAAGAGGGTGCCAGGCGGTCAGATTATATGCGCCGTCTTTCAAAGTTGGAAAGCGAACCACGCCCGTCTTGTCCGACTTTGCCGAAACGCCATCGCCGCTTACATAAATGTACGCAAGCATACGATCATGAATATTACAGCCGATCACGACGATCCCCGGTTTGTCGAATACTACCTGCTTGCTTTCGGTTTCCCCGGCTATTGTAACTTCGAATCTTTTGGACTTGGAAAAGGAATATACGTGGTGTCCCCAGAGATCACTGTTGACGAAGGTTGCGGCGGTTCCGGAAGGGATAACGGTGACGAAAGGTATGTACGCGGTATTGTGTTGATTGATGTGCAAGGGTTTCGCGGGAATGGGCGCTTGTCTGGTCGCGCCGTTCATCATGCGCGCCGTCACCACGGCGTCGGCGAGTGGGGCGCCGTCGGCGTTACGGACCGTGACGGTAAGCTGCGCTCCGCTAGCCTCAAGCGAGCCGGACATTAACGGCGCCATTAATATTAGCGCTCGAAATATATACCAGAACTGGCATTGCATTGGCACGGCGTGGCTACTCCGATCTATCGTTCCGTGAACATGGTTGTTTCATGGTGAGGGTTATAAGGACTTGCAGCGCTTTCGGCGGATTTCAACGCCTGTCGGCGCCCGGTCCCCAATCGCGAACTGTATTTCGATTCCAGTTTACGAAAATCCAAGGAGTGTGTCTAACGGACTTGCGGCTGGAATTCTGTGACGCGGTTCGCGTTGAACTGGATAAATCCGCCTGTTACTACTTCGGAACGACCTTGTTTATGCGGAATTCAGCGGGGACTGTTTCGGGGGGATATTTGCGATGGATGCGGATTATATCGTTGTCGGGGCTGGTTCTGCCGGTTGTACTGTCGCGGCGCGACTGAGCGAGGATCAGGGGAGTCGAGTCCTGCTGTTGGAAGCGGGGCCAAAGGACACCAATCCGATGATCCACATTCCCGCAGGCGGTCGTTCCCTGTTGCGTCACCCGGTCATCAACTGGAATTACGGCACGGCGCCCGAAGAAGGCAGCGGCGGGCGCAGCATCTACTGGCCACGCGGCAAGGTCCTGGGTGGTTCAAGTTCGATCAACGGGATGGTCTATGTGCGCGGCAACGCGGCGGATTTCGACGGCTGGGCGCAGATGGGATGCCGCGGTTGGTCCTATGCGGACGTGCTGCCCCATTTCATCAAATCGGAGACGTATCACGGGGAAGGCGATGACGCGTATCGCGGTGGCGGCGGGCCGCTTCAGGTGCAGCCCTACCGTTCGATTTTGCCACTGACCCATAAATTCGTCGAAGCCGCGCAACAGGCGGGATTTCCGTTGAACGCCGACTATAACGGGGCCCATCAGGATGGCGTGTGCTATGCGCAGATGACCCACAAGGGCCGCATGCGCGGCTCCACGGCGGCGACATATTTAGCCGCGGCGAAGGGGCGTACAAACCTGTCCGTTGAAACCGGCGCCGTTGCGACAAAGCTGTTGTTCGGCGGCAAAAAATGTACCGGCGTGGCGTTTCGTCAAAATGGACAAGACAAGGTGTTGCACGCGGCGCGCGAGGTCATTCTCTGCGGCGGGAGCGTCAATTCTCCCCATCTGTTACAGCTTTCCGGCGTTGGTCCGGCGGCGCATCTTCAATCGCTTGGCATATCGGTGGTCCATGAGTCGCCGGGCGTCGGGCAAAATTTATCGGATCACTATATCACCCGCATCCAGCACCGGGTGAAGGGCGCGGTCTCCATGAACCAGTTGGCGCGCTTCCCGCGGTACGTGCCGCATGTATTTCGCTGGTTGCTGATGGGGGATGGGGCGCTGACCTTTAGCGCGATCACCGCCATGGTCTTCACGCGAAGCCGCGAGGGACTGGAGGTCCCCGACTTGCAGTTCCTGTTTTCGCCGGGCAGTTACACGCAAACGAGCGGCGTGCTGGAGCGAGAGCCCGGCATGTCCGTCAATGTGTGTCCGGCGCGTCCTGACAGTCGCGGGTCCATCATGGTCGAAAACCCCGACCCGCTGGCGCCGCCGATAATTCGGCCCAACTATTTGTCGGCCGAAAGCGATTTGCAGGTCATGCTGTCCGGCGTAAAGCAGACGCGCCGCATCATGGCTGCGGATGCGATGGCCGATGTCAGCACGGGAGAAACCCAGCCGGTCGACCCCATTGAAACGGTGGCGGAGATGCGCCGCGTGGCGCAAGCGATCGGGACGACGATTTACCATCCGGTCGGGACCTGCAAAATGGGGGAAGACCCCATGGCCGTCACCGATTCCCGATTGCGCGTCCACGGTGTTCAGGGGCTGCGCGTCGTCGACGCCTCGATTATGCCGACGCTGACGACAGGAAACACCAACGCCCCGTCCATCATGATTGGGGAAAAAGGGGCGGCGATGGTGCGCGAAGATGCGGCGGCGTAAGAGTCCGACGGTCATATGGTTCAGAACCATCACGCCAGATCAATATGTTCGTGGTCTGTGTCACGAAATGCTTGGGAACCAAGCGTTTCGATCAGATCACTAGGAGCCTTTGCGGATGACCAACGCCACCGCCAGTTTTGTCGAGTTCGCCCTACGAAGCCGAGACGGCGAATTTCCCGAACGCGCCCGCGCCATGGCGGTGGACGCGATCACCGACTGTCTTGGCTGCATGGTGGCGGGGGCCGGTGAACCGGTCGCGGGGATGCTGGGCCGGATTGTTGGCGACGCCTCGGATCGTTCTGGCTTTGCAGCCGCGCCGCTGGCCGTTTCCGGGCGCCGGGCGTCACCGCATGACGCCGCGCTTTACAATGGGACGCTCGCGCACGCCATTGATTATGACGATGTGACCCACCCGGCCTATGCGCATCCCGGCGCCTCCATTGTTCCGGCGATGCTGGCGACGGGCAACATATCGGGCGTGTCCGGCGCCGAGGCGCTGAGCGCGTATATTATCGGCATCGAAATGGTCAGCAAATTGGGACGGGCGTTGAACACCGCGCATTACCGCAATGGCTGGCACGCCAGTTGTACGTTCGGGACCATGGGCGCGGCGGCGACGGCGGCGGCGATGCTGCGCCTAGACGCCGACGCCTTTGCGCGGACGCTTGGCATGGCGGCGTCGGCGGCAAGTGGCTTGAGGGCGAATTTCGGCACCATGACCAAGCCGCTCCATGCGGGATATGCGTCGCGAAACGGCGTGCTGGCGGCGTTGATGGCGCGCGAAGGCGTCACCGCCAGCACGGATATTCTCGATCACGGGTATGGCTTCGCCGAAGTGTTCAACCACCACGACAATATCGCCGGTGAACATTTCGATACGTGGGGCGACCCGCTTGAAATCCTCACCGAATTCGGATTGGGGCTAAAGCCGTATCCCGCTTGCGGCGCCGCCCATCCACCAATCGAGGCTGCAATTCGTCTGCGCGACAAAATCGACGGTGGGTTGTCGGCGATCCAATCGATCCGCGTCGGCGTCACCGAAATGCATTTCGAGCCGATGGTTTGCGAGCGCGCGACGACAGGCCTTGAAGCAAAATTTTGCATGGGCTACTGCATCGCCGCGGCGCTCCTCGACGGTGACGTGACCCTTGAGACGTTTACGGATTCGGTGGTGCCGCGCATCAACGCCTCGGGCCTCGTTGAAAAAGTGAGCATGGCGTTGGACGACAGGGTCAAGGGCAATACTGAATTCGGCGCCGTTGTGACGATTGATGCGGCAGGCGGGCAACGGCTGGAGGAAATCGTGCCGCTCGCCATGGGCAAACCGGAACGGTGGTTTTCGAAGGAACGACTAACCTCGAAATTTCACGATTGCTGCGGCCGCGTGATCGACAAGCCTCAGGCGGATGGGATTTTCGAATTGGCGCAGTCTATCGAAAGCGCACCGTCACTGGCCCCCTTGATCGATGCGGTCGGCAAAATTTCCAAAATTGACTGTGAACCCTAGCCCCAAAGGTACTGCGCCAATGACAAGAACGGGGATATCAAGGGTACGGCTATTTTAAGACTTACTGGATTTCGCCAGTTCTTGCGCCCGTTCGCGGGCGCGTTCCTGAAAATCGGCGGTGGTGTTCGTGAACGGGTAGGGCTCTTCCGGCGTTGGAACACCGAAAAATTTGCACAGGGGTTCCCAACCCTGCGACCCATCGTAGGTCAAGAGACGTTCCGGGGCGATGCTTCGCTGGACTTCGGCGATGTGGTCGTTGAAGGCGGAAACGAGATGATCGTCGTCGTCCAACCGTTCGTCGAAGGTCCGCTTGGCGATAATTTCGTAATTCATGACGCGCCGGTCGCGCTCCATGCCCGGCGGCATGTCCGGAAACGTCCGCAGGCTCTTGAAGATCGTCGACTGAATGCTTTTCACCCAAGATTCCGCCGAGCGAACGGACAACAGCACCTTTGCGTCGGGATAATAATCAGCCAATTCCCGCCAGTAATGCGACGCGGGCCAATCGACGCACGAATTGTAACCTTCAAACAGCGCGTCCCAGTTGGTCTTCCCGGTGTCCGCAGCCTCCAGCCAGAAGTTCAGCCGTTCGGGGTTCTGGTGCAACTCTATCATGTGGTAACACGGCCCAAACCCCAGCATTTCCAGCGCATGCTTAAGCGACTTAGTCCCTGTTCGCCCGAACCCCGCGCCAACGATTTTTATTGTCATGCCTCTGTTCTCCGATTCAATCGACCGACCCACATTCATTCCACGGGAAATCTGCGTGAACAAGCCCGGCAACTTCATCTTACAGCAAGACGGTCTTGGCCTCTTGTTCCCGGCCCACTAAGGTAGCGTTTCGGCGGCGTGTCGCGCGGGCCGATGGAAATCATAAAAATGCGAGAGAAAAAATGGCTACGGAAATCGGATTTATCGGTGTGGGCAACATGGGCGGCCCAATGGTCGCCAATCTATTGGCGGGCGGTTACGCGGTGCGGGTCTACGATCCCAACAAGGCCGCCGTTGACGACTGCGTCGCAAAGGGTGCAAGCACCGCGTCATCGCCAAAGGATTTGGCCGATCAGGTCGAGACGGTTCTGGTGTGTCTGCCGACCCCTCAAATCGTACAAGCCGTCGCACTGGGCGAAAACGGCCTTTCCAAGGGCTCGAAGGTCAAAACCTATATCGATCTTTCGACCACGGGTCCCCAGACATCGGTTCCCGTCGCGGAAGGATTGAAGGAAGCCGGTATTGTCGCGCTGGACGCGCCGGTCAGCGGCGGCGTCATTGGCGCCGTTTCGGGCAGTCTTGCGGTGATGGTGTCTGGCCCGCACAACGATTTTGGGCATCACCGCCCGATGCTGGAGAAGATCGGCAAGAATGTTTTCTACGTCGGCGATAAAATCGGCATGGGCCAAATGATGAAGCTGCTTAACAACCTGTTGTCGGGAACGGCGCTGGCCGTCACGGCGGAAGCGGTGACGCTCGGCGTCAAGGCGGGGCTGGACCCCAAATTGATGATCGATATTTTCAACGCCAGCAGTGGCCGCAACACCGCGACCGAAACCAAGTTCCCCAATTCCGTGCTAACCCGTAAATTCGATGGCGGCTTCGGCTCCGCGCTGATGTTCAAGGATGTTCGGTTGTGTCTGGAGGAAGCCGAGGCGCAGGGGATCACGATGTTCGTTGGCAACGCTACCCGTCAGGCGTGGTCCTTCGCGTTGAACCAGGGGGAGGCGGGAGAGGATTCCACACAGATCATCGAGCACTATGAAAATTTGGCCGGAGTTGAGTGGCCCGAGGACAAATCGTAACAGACGGTTGACGAGGTAGGCGCATGAATACATCGAAGGCTGACAAAAAGCCGTCGTTTTCTCCCGAAACCCTCGCGGCGGCGGGGTTTCCGGATATTTCCTATGACGTTCTCGAAGAAGGTGTGAAGTTCCGCTCCGGCGACCACCTGATCCGACCGGAAGATGTCGAGGCCTACGCCTTCGCGGTCGAGGATCATGACCCCTGGTTTTTTGAGCCCGGTCCGTTTGGAAACCCCATCGTTCACCCGACGCTTCTGGCCAATCAGGCGCTTTTGATGCGTCACAACCATTATTTCGTGCCCGCCGGTCTTCACGCCCGGATGATTTACAACTTCCTGGACGCGATACCGCTGGGGACGCGCGCCCGGACCCTTGGGCGGATGGCGGAAAAATATATGCGCCGCGATAAACCCTACATGGTCACGGAATACCAAACCGCGACCGAAGAGGGCGCGCCCTTGGTGGAGGGACGTTTCGTGCAAATGATTTTCAAGGATGAAACGGCGCCGTCATCGGGCAGCAGCGCGCGAACAGAACCCGAGGCGCCTAAGTTCGATACGTCGATTACCCACGCCGATGGCCGGAGCGGTCGTCTGGAAGTCGGTCAGGTTCTGCCTTCGCTCTCGCGCACCTTGCAGCAAGGCCAGATCGATATTTATTCGGGCGTTCAGCCGTTCTCCATTCACACCAACGAAGCCTGGGCCCAGGCCAAGGGCTTCAGGACCACGATCGCCCAGGGCATGATGAGCACCGCCTATGTGTCCACGCTTATGACCACGGCGGTAGGGGAGGGCTTCGTTGTTGGCGGTCATATGGACGCGAAGTTCCTCCATCCCGTTCTTTGCGGCGATACGCTTGAAGTGACCGGGACGGTGGCCGGGTTCAGCCGGGATAAAAACCGGATTAGAGTCCATGTCACCGCTGCGGCGCACAACCAAAGCGGCGAACAAACGATGGCCGCGACCAGTAGCGCGCTGTGTTACGAATAATCTTTGCCTGACCCTATCAATATCGAGGATACGTCATGACACCGCCTGAAAAACTACGCGCTTTGCTGGCCGAACCGGACTTCATGGTGATGCCCGCCATTTGGGATGGGTTGAGCGCCAAGCTTACGGCGCAGGCCGGGTTTAAGGCCGCCTTCCTGTCCGGTTCCTGCGTCGCCGCCAGTCGGTTGGGGGGACCCGATCTCGACCTGATCTCTTTTGCGGAAATGGTCGATTCCTTCAACCAGGCCCATGGTGCCGCGCCGGACCTGCCCATTCTCGCCGATGGGGATCACGGCTATGGCAACGTCATGAATGTCCAGCGCACGGTGCGGGCCTATGGTCGGGCGGGCGCGGCGGCGGTCTTGATCGAGGACAAGGTCAGCCCGCGGGCGTTGACCGCTGCGGGCAAGCCGACCTTGCCGCGCGACGTCGCCCGCATGAAAATCCGCGCCGCCGTCGAAGCCGCGAAGGACTCCGGCATCATGGTGTTGGCGCGAACCGATTGCCGCCCGACCCTGGGCATCGATGAAGCCGTGGCGCGGATTGAAATGTTCGTGGAGGAAGGCGCCGACATCCTGTTTCTCGATTCCCCGGCCGATAATGCTGAAATCCACCGCGCCGTCGCCGCCGCTGCCGGCCGACCGTCCTTCGCCGTACTCTCGCCGGGCGCACCGCGCGCCACGCCGACGAGCACGGAAGCCGAAGAGCTTGGCTTCAAGATTGGCACCTATCCGACCGGTATGCTGTCACCTGTCGTCGGCGCCATCAAGGACGGCCTCGCCGCGATGAAGGCTGGCGAAGCCGAAGCGGCCAGCGCCATTCCGTCCGCTGAACTCCGCGACGCGCTGGGGTATGGCGACTACGATGAGCAGGCCAATCGTTTCGCCCTGCCGGATTGAACGGGGGATGCATGAATAAGGCGCCCGACATCCATCAACGGCTTGATGAACTGGAAACCCACGTCACGCATCAGGACAGCATAATCGATGACCTGAATGAAGTGTCGCTTCAGCAGTGGGCCGAAATTAAAAAATTGAATGAGCAAATTGAAATGCTGAAGGGTAAAATCGAAGCCGCGCAAGAGGCCATGGATTCCGACGATTCACCGGAACCGCCGCCGCCACATTATTAGAGAAGATCGACTTTAATTGGGCGCATTTTGTGCGCTAAACGCACCTCAACACTGCATTATTTCGATGCTGACCCCGTCGGGCGCGGCGACATAACACAACAGGCTGCCGTTGACGCCTTCCTTCAACTCGACGGGGAAGGTGACTCCCTTTGCCTGGAGTTCGTCGCAGAACGCGCGCAAGTCCCCCTTGTACAAGAAGCCGAAATGGTCGGTTCCCCACGCGTTGTGGCTGGAATAATCCCCGTATTGCCGTACGGGATTTGTCGGCGTGGGCGACTCTCCGGGGCGTTCGCCCCGAATGATGATGATGGCGCCGCCAAGTTCGAGGAAAATCTGGGGGGCGTTGCGCGCCACCGTATCGGCGGTGATTTCCGCGCCCAGCATGGACACGTACCACTGGGCGGTTTTTTGCGGATCCTGGCTGATTATGTGGACGTGATCGAATGTGAAGGCTGGATTGCTCATTGTTGACCCCTGATTCCCGTGCGAAGCTTCACGAATATAACACTGATTTACGCTTCGATTTACAGGAAAGACGACGCCATGGCGACGAACGACGACTGGCTTGCCCAGGTTCAGGAAGACACCATCGACCCGGATCTGCCCATTTGCGACCCCCATCATCATCTCTGGGGGGCGCGCAAAGGGGGCGTGGAAAAACGCTATCTCATGGATGAGATTCAGGGCGACCTGCAGAGCGGGCACAAGATCGTCTCCACGGTGTTCATCGAATGCAACGCCATGTACCGCGCCGGCGGTCCGGTGGAAATGAAGCCCGTGGGCGAGGTCGAATTTGTGAACGGCGTCGCGGCCATGGCGGATTCCGGTCTGTATGGCGACACGAGGGTCGCGGCGGGCATCATTGGCTTCGCCGACCTTCAACTCGGCTCGCGGGTGAAGGGGGTTCTGGAAGCGATGATCGCCGCCGCGCCTGGGCGATTTCGCGGCATTCGCCGCACCGGCGCGTGGGACCCGGACCCGAGCATCGGTCGCGGGCACGGCGTCACCGGTCCGGGACTATACGGGGATGCTGAATTTCGCAAAGGTCTCGCCGAAATCGCGCCGCTTGGTTTGATTTTCGAAGGCGTCTGCCGACACCCGCAGATACCGGAATTCATGGATTTGGCGCGCGCGTTTCCCGACACGACGATGGTCCTGAACCATATTGGCAGCATCGCGGGTGTTGGGGCCTACGCGGGGAAGCGAGAGGAAGTTTTCGAAGACTGGAAAAAGAGCATCATCAATCTGGCGTCCTGCCCAAACGTCGTCGTCAAGCTTGGCGGCATCAACCGGGACTACAAC
>JABJJH010000307.1 GCA_018660965.1 Rhodospirillaceae bacterium
AATGTCTTCCGCGCCAATCCGGTCGGCGATGGCGTCCAAGGCGTCGAGATCAAGCGGTTGAATGACCTTGCCGTCGCCGCCAATTCGTTCCGCCACCTCAAACCGCAAGCGACGTTCGACCAGCGGTTCAGGTTTGCGGAAATCAATGTCGTAAAGATGCGGCGAGCGAAACCGGGCGAGCTCCAGCACGTCGCGAAACCCCATGGTGGTGATCAGGGCGACACGCGCGCCGCGCCGCTCGATGATCGCGTTGGTCGCGATGGTCGTGGCGTGCGCCACCTCCGCGATCTGGTCCGGCGCGATCCCGTTTTCATCCAGCAACGCCTGAACGCCTTCACCTATGGCGCGCGAATAATCATCGGGTGTCGACAACACCTTCTTGCTCAACAATGCGCCGTCCTGCGCCAACAAAATGATATCGGTGAAAGTTCCACCGATATCGGCGCCCAGTCTGTACGTGGTCATGCGTCTTCCTGTGTTTACGTGTCGCCAACTTGCCTATCGCGTCAACGGACGGTCACGGCGTAACGCTGGAAAACGCCTCCATCGCCTCGCAGCGCGCGGAAAACGCGGCAAGATTTGGAAACTTGTCCGCGACTTCCAGCCGGGGTCGCGCCAGGGCTGCGAAGCTGAACGCCACCGCGCCGCTGATATCCGCCTGGCTCATGCGGTCACCCCCCGCGAACCAGCCATCGCCGCCAGCCGCCTTGGCCAAACCGTCGAGATAGCCAAGCCCGCCCAGCGCCTGTTCCTCGTTATGTTCGACCCAGGGGCGGTGGACTTTTTCCTTGGGATGGAAACGTCCCTCATACGCCGCCCACACGGTCTTATCCATCGTACCCGATGCAATGGCGGCCATCTTCATAATTTTGCGCCGTTCCGCCCCGCTGGCGGGAATCAGGCGTTTCGCGTCGCCCGCCATTTCATCCAGCGCATCCAGAATGGCGTAGCTTTCCACCAGGGACTCGCCGTCATCGAGAATCAGAGTGGGCACCCGAATCAGAGGGTTATGCGGTCGAACGTCGTCCTGATTGTCGAACACGGCGACAGGGTCGTGTTCATACGCGATGCCCATCACGTTGAGGCTGACCGCCGTGCGGCGGACGTAGGGTGAACGATAACTGCCCATGAGTTTCATGATTGGGTTCCCTCCCGTTAACGGTGACTCGATTTAGCCCCAGTATGATACGCGCGACGGGGCCATGAAAAGCCAAACTTCAAAAACGTTGATTCCCCGAGAAGAGAAAAACGCCAGACGGTCTGTAAGCCGGGTTCTGTCCCCACGCGGTCGCGAACGACTGCGCGATGGATGACCATTCATCTGGGACGCCCGTCGCCGGACGCCTCTCGCGACCTACCCGGACGAGGCGCGAAAACATGCCTGATCGTGCGCGAAGCGCCGACCTATCGTCCCTATACGGTCTTGCTCCCGGTGGGGTTTACAATGCCAGTCCCGTCGCCGGAACCGCGGTGCGCTCTTACCGCACCCTTTCACCCTTACCGATTGGCCACAAGGACGAACCGGCGGTTTGCTTTCTGTTGCACTTTCCCTGGGGTCGCCCCCGCCGGGCGTTACCCGGCACCGTGTTTCCGTGGAGCCCGGACTTTCCTCCCTCACAACCCGAAGGCGGTGAGAGCGGTCATCCAACCGTCTGGCGCTTACCCTATAATCCCGCGCCGCTGCTTAATCAATCAATCGCATCAAACCGCCCAGCAACGATGCGGTTTCGGAATCCGCGACGCCATCGATACGCGCCGGGCGGAATCGGCGTTGGAAGGCGCTCATCGCCGTCGCCGCATCCGGGTCGTAGCCGTAGCGGCGCAACAGACCGGGCGCCGTCACGGAGTCGGTTTCCACCGGTTCCGGCCACAGCCCCACACCCGCCGACGCCAATTGCCGCCAGTCGAACAATTCGCCGGGGTCCGTCTTGCGGTCCGGCGCGATGTCGGAATGGCCCACCACGTTGCGCGCCGGAATGGCGTGGCGCGACATAATCCCAGGCGCCAAATCGATAAGCGCCGTCATCTGCCCGTCGGGAAACGGCGTATACCCGAATTCATGCCCCGGATTGACCAACTCAATCCCGATCGAACGGTCATTGATGTCACGCCATCCCCGCCAATACGCGATGCCTGCGTGCCACGCGCGGCGGTCCTCGGGAACGAGGCGATGAACCACTCCCGCCTCGTCGATCAAATAATGCGCGCTGACCCGGCTGTCTCCATTCGGGTCGGTCAATCGCTCCAACGCGTCACGGGCGGTTTTCATGCCGGTGTAATGCAGCACCAGCATGTCGATGGTGACGCCATCCGGACGCGGTTCGTGATTTGGAGATGGCGTGTCGATCACCGCCGCACCAGACGTCACGACGCCTCGCTCCCAGCCTTCATGACGCTTCGCTCAGGGATTCCTGTTTGATCTCCAGCAACAACCATTCCTCTTCCGCCGCCGCCAGTTCCGCCCGCGCGGCGTCCAGACGGGACGCGGCGGCGTTATAGGTTTTCGCGTCGCGTTGGAACAATTCAGAATCGGCCAGGGTTTTCTCCAGGGTTTCGATTTCAACGGTCAGGCCGTCGATAAGGACCGGCAGCGTTTCCAAGGCGCGTTTTTCGTTGAAGTTAAGGCGACCCGATGACTTGTTTCGGCGCTTGCCTTCGGGTTTGGACGCAAGCTTGGCGGTCGCCGCCGGTTCTTCCGGTTTCGGTCGCTGATGCAGGTAGTCACTGTAGCCGCCAGGGTATTCCTGGATGTCGCCATCGCCTTCGACCGCGATCACACTGGTGACCACACGGTCGAGGAAATCGCGATCATGGCTGACCAGCAACAAGGTCCCTTTGTAATCGCCGAGCATATCCTCCAACAGATCCAGCGTATCCATGTCGAGGTCGTTGGTCGGTTCGTCCAGCGCCAGCACATTCGATGGCTGCGCCAGATTGCGCGCCAGCAACAAGCGGTTCCGTTCGCCGCCGGACAGACTGGACACCGGGCCGCGCGCCTGACGTTCGTCGAACAGGAAATCCGTTAGATAGGCGACGACATGACGTTGACGGCCCTGCACCATCAGGCTGTCGCCGCCAGCGGGACACAGTGTTTCCCACAAAGTCTTGTCCGGGTCCAAGGCGGCGCGTTGCTGGTCAAACCGGGAGATGGTGATGTTCGACCCGCGCCGAACCTCACCGGAATCCGGTTCGCTCTCTCCGATAAGAATGTCGAGCAGCGTCGTCTTGCCGGCGCCGTTCGGCCCAATCAGCCCGACCCGGTCGCCACGCAGAATTCGGGTTGAAAAGTCATCGATGATCGTGTGGTCGCCATAGGCCTTCGACAGATTCTTCGCGTCGATCACGATGCGACCGCCTTGCTCCCCCACGCTTGCGTCCAGCGCCGCCTTCCGGTCGCTCCGCAATAATTGGGCCCGTTGTTGACGCAAATCTGAGAGCTTGCGCAGCCGTAATTGATTGCGCTTTCGTCGCGCCGTGACGCCGCGATGCAGATAGCGGGCCTCGGCCTTGATATGCTGCTGAACGCGATTGCGCTCCGATTCTTCCGCCGCCAGCACCTGCGCCGACCAGGCCTCGAAGTCCGAATACCCCTTGTCATGGCGATGCATTACGCCCCGGTCGAGCCAGAGCGTGGCGTTGGTGACCTTGGTCAGGAAGGCGCGATCATGGCTGATGACCAGCAATCCGCCGCGAAATCCGGTCAACATATTTTCCAGCCATTCGATGGTCGGCAGATCGAGATGGTTGGTCGGTTCGTCCAGCAACAGGATTTCCGGATCAATCGCCAACGCCCGCGCCAACGCGGCGCGGCGCCCTTCTCCGCCCGACAACTGCGCGACCGCCCGATGAGGGTCCAGCGACAGTTTTTCGATCATCGCCGCCGCGCGGTGCGGCTCCGCGCCGCCCTCGGTGACATAATCGGCGACGCTGGGGCCTTCCGGGAACACCGGCGCTTGCGGCAGACAGCCAATTATTGCGCCGGGTTGCTGGAACCGATCCCCGTCGTCCAACGGAATTTCGCCGGTGAGCGCCTTCAACAACGTCGACTTGCCGCCCCCATTGGGGCCGACCAGGCATATCCGGTCGCCACGCCCAATAGCAGCGTCGATGCCGGAAAATAACGGCGCGCCGCCAAAGGTGACGCTCGCGCCGCGCAACGCAAGAATGGGAGGCGGTGCGGCCATTACCGAATTCCGCGCTCTTGCTGCACCGCGTCATAGGCCGTGTTGATCGCGGCCAGTTTTTCGTTCGCCAGATCGATGAACTCCTCCGGCAACCCCTGGGCGATTAACCGATCGGGATGGTTTTCCCGAACCAGCTTTCGGTACGCGGATTTCAAATCATCGTCGGATATCGTGCGCTCGACGCCCAAAATCCGGTAAGGATCGGACTCGGCGCCGCTGCGCTCCATGGCGGTTACGCGTTCAAAGGCCGCATGGTCGAGGCCGAAAATGTCCGACACCGCTTCCAGGAATTCAAGTTCGGCGGGATGAATCCTGCCGTCCGCATGGGCGATATGGGCCAGACAACTCAGTAATTCCTCCAGCACGGCGTCATTTCCGGAGAACATGTCCGCCAATTGACGCGCGTACGGTTCGAACCCGGCGCTGTCCTTGCGCGCCTGGTTAAAGACGCGCGATACATTGTCGACTTCGTGTTCCGGGACGCGAAACACCTGCTTGAACGCGTTGATTTCGTCGCGCGTGACGACGCCGTCGGCCTTGGCCATTTTCGCGCTCAGGATAATCACGCCGATGGTGAACGCGACCGATTTCGTGGGGTCGCCATCGCCTTGCTGCGTCGCGCGGTATTTATCGACGGCATGGCCCGCAACCGCGCCGACGATGGCGCCGATCGGTCCGCCAAACGCGAACCCGGTCGCACCGCCCAGAATTTTGCCCCAAATACTCATTTATGTGTCCGCAATTGTTATTTCCCCGGGTGGAAATTCCGTTATAGAACCCCGGCCCTATTTATTAACCGGAACAGGCGTCACTTGCGGAATCAGCCCCAGACGGCCAATTCCCGGCAACTTGAACGCCAGCCCTAATGGATCGACGCCGAACGTAAGGCCCGCGACATTAATTTCAAGACCTTCTTCGACCCCAACCAACACACCCAGCAACCCACGCAAGGATACTTGATAACCGGTGCCGCTGGGCGCGTCCGCCACCAGGTCGCCGCCGAGGTAATCCTTGCCGATGGCGGTCGGCGGCAAATCGAGCTTCAATTCCGGCGTCTGGCGCGCGACCCAGGCAGTAAAGGTATTGCTGTTGGGTCCCGGCCATAGCGTATATTCGTTTTTGTACGGGTACGCACGCGCGGCCCGGTCGATTTTTTTAATCAGCGCATCGACGCCGTCGCCCCGGCGTTCCGCCAATAGTTCCGGTTTGCTGCCGAACCAGTAACGGTCGGGAACGTCCTGACGGATCGACAACACGCTTTCGCCCCGGCCCAACCGCCAACCGATCACCTGATAGACTGTATAGTGGGGCGCATCCGTCGGTTTGGCGGCGATCCATGTGTGCACGCCAAAGGCGCCGCGCCAACTGAACGCGCGCGCGCCATAGACATGCACCACCGCTTCGCGAACGCTCTCGGGATCCGGCGCGATTTTCGCGGGTTCGCGGCTGGCGGTGCGCCAATCGCTGCCCATGACATTACCCCCCATCAACACAAGCGCCGGACCAGCCAGCAAGAGGCTAAACCCCAGCGCTGTCCGGCCCAACCACGTTTTCGGTCGCCACTTCATACATGCACCCTATCACCAGTAACCCGATTGACGGACCATGACCCACCATGAAATCACGGCGTTAATGTGGCGTTGAACCCCCTGAATCATTAGCATGGATATACATCGATTAACATTTCACGATTTCGGGTTCTGACCTCACGTTCGCCTTATTTAAGGAATATTATCCTTTTTTGGGTCAAATGTCAAGCAGGCACCCTTGCGGACACAAAAGACCCCTGCCTTCAGTAAGTTGCCTAGAGCGTGTGAATTGGCAGCGTCACGGTAACAGTCGTACCGACGCCAACTTCGCTTTCAATTGTGAGGTCGCCTTCATGGAGGTCGACCAAGGACTTCACAATCGCCAGGCCAAGGCCCGTGCCTTCCTGGGATTTATACGGATCGACCTCGCCGCGTACGAAGGGGTCCGTGAGGGTCGATAATTTCGCTTCGGGGATGCCGGCTCCGTTGTCGCGGATTTCGATAGACAAGACGCCGTCGGACGCCGTCGCCGTTAACGTAACCGCGCCGCCGTTCGGCGTGAACTTGACGGCGTTGGACAGCAGGTTCAGCAATATTTGTTTGAGCGCGCGTTGGTCCGCCTGAACCCGTGGCAGATCGGGGGCGATGTTGCTGACATAGGTGATCCGCTTTTCCCCCGCCCGTTCGTTCATGATCGGCGCACAATCCTCAGCGATGTCCTGGACGTTCAATTCTTCCATGTGCAGTTCATGCTTGCCGGCTTCGATCGCCGACAAATCCAGTAGATCGTTGATCAATTGCAGAAGGTGGTCGCCGCTGTTTTTAATATCGCCCGCATACTCAACGTATTTCTCCGATCCGAGTGGGCCAAAAAATTGCGCGGACATCGTCTCCGAAAATCCGATAATCGCATTCAACGGCGTGCGAAGCTCGTGGCTCATGGTCGCCAGGAATTCTGTCTTGGCCTTGTTGGCGCGTTCCGCTTCGACCACGGCGTTTCGAAGGTCTTCTTCCGCCTGACGACGGTCGGTGATGTCGTGCATCGTCACCGTCAGGATCGTTTGTCCGCCCGATTCCAGTTTTGAAATCGACGCGTCCGCCAGGAAGATAGAGCCATCGCGTCTGCGGCCGCTAATCTCGCCGCGCCCGCCCATCATGCGCGCGGTGTCCGGCCCCTCGACGAAGGCCTTGAGATGACCAGCGTGCGCGCCCGGCGCCTGTTCCGGCAACAAAATGTCGAGCGACTGTCCGATGACGTCGTCCGCGGCGTATCCGAACGTACTTTCAGCCGCGTCGTTGAACATTAGAATATGCCCCTCGGCATCGGTCGAAATGATCACTTCCGGCGCGATGCGAAGAATGTCGCTTAGCCTGGCCTCCATCGCATGAAGGTTTTCTTCCGCTTTTCGGAGTTCTCTTATATCCGTGCCAATGGTGCCGATGCTGGTGATTTCCCCAGCTTGATTGCGAACGGGAAACTTGGTCACTAACCGGCGAAAATTTTCACCGGATGGCAGTGTATCTATTCGTTCTTGTGTTACCGCCTCGCCGGTTTCAAGAACTTCCGCTTCGTGCGCGCCTATAATCTTTGTGTGCCTTATCAAAATAGGATTTTTGTTGTCCAACTCGCGACTAGGCTGTCCCGGAGGGACATGAAACGCCGACGAAAATGCTTTGTTGACCAACAATCTTTTCCCATCCAAGTCGGTTAGGGAAATGCTTGTTGGCGAATGGTCGATGATTGAACGCAGTAACACCTCACTCTGCCGAACGGCGTCCTCGTATTTTTTTTGTTCGGTCACGTCGAGACCAATGGTTAAAACGCGGGATACCGCGCCAGCGTCGTCGAATAACGGGATCACGCTATAAACGTAGACCTTGTTGGCGCGGCGCAAGGGACGGACCTCTCTCCCAAAAACCGGCTTTGCCGTCGCAACGACTTCGCGAAGCAATTGTTCACCGGTTTGAGCAGCGGCCTCCCCAAATATTTCCGTTATGGATTTACCGATATAGTCCTCGGCCACGCCGCCCAATTCGGACACAACGCGCTGACTTACAAACTCGAATCTTCCCTCTGCATCTCGAAGCGAGATATTGGCTGGCGTCTCGTCCAGGATGGTTTGCAACAGCTCTGATTTTTCAAAAATTTCCTGCTCGGCCCGCTTGCGATCCGTGATATCGAGATTGATAGTGCCGAGCTCGGTCATTCGCCCATCGGCGTTAAAAATGGGAAATCGAGTTATAGACAGAACATGATCCGTTCCGTTCGCAAACTTCACCTTACCTTCCCGCTCCGTCGCCACCTGGCGTTCAATCACTTCTTTATCGGCCACACTGGATTCGGCGCCAAAGCGGTTCGCAAATAATTCCCGTGGCGTCCTGCCAATGACATCATCTTGGCTAAATCCAAACCATTCCAGGAAACGTTCATTTACCGTTTGAATTCTCCCATCCAAGCCTTTAAGCGCAATCGCCCCGGGCGAATTATCCACGATACTCCGGAACTTCTCTTCGCTTTCTCGCAACGCGGTCACAGCGTTGGCGACTTCCGTAATGTCTGACCCTGTACCCCGATACCCTATGAATGCGCCGCTGTCGTTGAAAACAGGGCTACCACTGATCCTGTTGCGGTGAATTTGACCGTCCGCGACCCTGGCTGAATATTCGAAGTTTCGGAACGGCCTGTGGTTTTCCAGATCATCCAAATGCGCCGGCCAACCATCGGTCAATTCCGGCAGGTTTGCCAATTCCTGCCGCGTTTTCCCATTCAAGGCGCCATAAGGAAGGCCGACCATATCGTAAAAACGATCAGAAACGAACGTATACCGCAAATCCGCGTCCATCTCCCATATCCAGTCACCGCCGACTTCCGCAATATCCCGGAACCGCGCCTCGCTCTCTTGCAGCGCCGCGCGCGTGCGTATGCGTTCCGTGATATCTTCGATAAGGGCGAAAATCCCTTGAACGTCGCCATCCTGGCCAAAGTGCGGCACATAAACCACACGCACGTCGCGTGTGACGCCGTCGGAATAAGTGACCGGACATTCATACGTCACTTCGGCGCCGCGCAACGCCTCTTCCATGTGACCACGCCAATTTTCTTGTTGCGACCCAAAAATGTCTTCGGGACTCTTGCCGATGATGTCCGCTGCGGGTCGACCATACCAATCGGCGCCGGTCTTATTTATCATCGCGTAGCGCATATCCGCGTCGAGATAGGCGATCAGCACCGGCAGGGAATCAGTGACCAGACCAAGCAGCGTTTCGCTTGTTTTGAGAGCGTCGGACCGTGCGCTTATTTCCGATTCAAGCTCACGTTTATGTTGCTGTATTTCACGTAGATACTGGTTTCGTTGCGTCCAGACGCGGCCGAGAAAAATTCCCGTCCCAACGTATAAGGCCGCTCCCAAGAGAACCTGTAGCGGCCCTCCCGTAAGGGTCGGCGGCCCGAACCCTGCGATAGACGCGTACAGCACATACGCCCCCACAATTGCGCCGCTCAGGCCCCCCGCCAATATTCCCGCCGCCCCTCCGGACGCCACGACCGCTGCATAAAGCAGCAAAAATGGAATTGGTATGATTGTCCCGGATGCCCGGTTCCCCTCAATGAACAGGACCGCGAGCACTGTCGCGCCAACAAAGAAAATGAACCTTATCGATTCCCAATGGCGAGCGTTTTGCTTCACAAATAAAATCCGCTCGACTCCGAACATTTCGAAGGGACACCCGCCCCCACGCGCAAGGCGTGTAGCAAAAGGGCCGAACGCCCAATCGACCTAGGGTGCTGCTTGTCTTCGTTTAATTCCGACAAGTCCAAATCCCATTTTCGCAAAGTTAAATGGCCAACTTAAGACCTTAGAAAATTAACGTTAATTTTTATTTAATGTACTCGAATTTCACGCAAACTCACGCGGGCGTTCGTTTACACCGTTGGCAGCGCTGTCTCGAATTTAATCGCGGCCCTGAATCCTTGACCCCTTTCAACGTTCTCTGGCAGTCTTATTGACAATAAATCCGACTAAAACGGTTGTGTTCTCAATACACGACAAATGTTCGGATAAACCAATAACTTGCAGGGTGGGAAGTCATGTCAGCTAAATATAATACACTTATTATGGGCGCGTCTTACGGGTCGCTGTTGGCGATTAAACTGGTGCTTGCCGGACATTCGGTAAAGCTGGTGTGCTTGCCGGATGAAGCTGACTTGTTCAATAAGGAAGGCGCGCGCGTTCGTTTGCCAATTCGCGGTCGCGACGGCCTTGTGGAAATCGATTCCCGCAACCTGCCGGGCGACTTGTCCGCCGCCGGACCGGGCGACGTTGACCCGGCCGATTACGATCTGGTCGCCTTAGCGATGCAGGAACCGCAATTCCGGGCGCCGGGCGTGCGCGAATTGCTGGACGCCGT
>JABJJH010000516.1 GCA_018660965.1 Rhodospirillaceae bacterium
CAACGCATGCGACCCCAGTTCGCCGTTTTGGGAAAACTTGTCGATGGCGCGTAGGTTGAACGCCTCCAACGTGCGCAGACCGATATCAATTTCGGCGATGTGGCGTGCAAAGGTAGGGTCTTCCGTCAGGGGACGCCCGCCGCTTTGTTCGTCCGTCGCCGCAATGGCTTTCAGTTGCCGCAACAAGGTTTTGTGCGTTCCCAGCGACCCGCCGGACATTCGCTCGTGCGCCAACAGGAATTTTCCGATGGACCATCCCTTGTCGATTTCACCAATCGTGTTTTCCACTGGGACGCGGACATCGGTGTAGAATACCTGATTGGTTTCGTGCAAGCCGTCCATCAGAATAATCGGCTTTATCTCGATTCCCGGTGTTTTCAAATCAACCAGAATAAAGGTGATGCCTTCCTGTTTCCGGCCTGCGTCGGACGTGCGCGCCAGCAAGAAACACCAATCGGCCCAATGCGCCTTGGTCGTCCACATTTTCGAACCGTTGATCACCCATTCGTCACCGTCGCGAACGGCGGTGGTTCGTAAGGAAGCGAGGTCCGACCCCGCGTTGGGTTCCGAGTAGCCCTGGCACCAGACATGTTCCGACGACAGCATCGGTGGCAGAAACTGTTTCTTTTGCGCCTCGGTGCCAAAACCGATGAGGACGGGGCCGCACATGTTGATGCCGAACGTGATAAGGCGCGGCGCCCCGGCCAGTCCCAATTCCTCGTCAAAAATATATTTTTGGTTCAGCGTCCATCCGGGACCGCCATGTTCTTCCGGCCAATTCGGCGCCACCCAACCCTGCTTGTATAGAATGCGATGCCAGGACAGGACATCCTCGCGTTGCATCTCAATGCCGTTATCGACCTTGTATTTCAACTTGGGCGGCGTCGCGTCGCGCAAAAATGCGCGAACGTCCTGGCGGAATTCATCGTCTTTAGCGCTGAAGGCGGCGTCCATGATCGGCTCCGTTCGGTGCAACGATAGTCTAGCGCAAATCGTGTTTAATCGGAATCACCTATGGTGATCACGATAAACACGTGAATTTGCACTAAACTCAATAAGGTAGAGCAGATTCACGACTTTAATGGGGCGCACCAAATGCGTCCCATTAAAGTCGACCTGCTCTAGCGCAGGATTTCCAAAGCCCGCCACCACGAAAACGAGTGTTGGACTTTGGTGAAGCAGCTTGCCGATGCAGGGGCGGCGCGGCACAGTATCGTTTGGACATTAGAGGGAGGCGACGGCCATGGCGCGGATTGCGATTGGCGGGTTCATGCATGAAACAAACTGCTTCGTGCCCGAGCCGACGGATTACGACGATTTCGCCAGACCGTCCGACCGGCCGGGTATTCTGCGCGGGGAAGAAGTCACCACCGAATTCGCGGATCAGGGCGCGTCCACCGCAGGCTTTATCGCGGGTAATGACGGCAACCATGAAATTCGCCCCTTGCTGTGGTGCAGCACCACGCCGGGCGGGACCGTCACTGCGCATGCGTATGAACGGATATCAGGTGAAATTATTGCGTTGTTGTCGGAAGCCTTGCCGGTGGATGCGGTGTATCTGGATTTGCATGGCGCTATGGTCTCGGCCCAGCACGAAGACGGTGAAGGCGAATTACTGCGCCGCGTGCGCGCCGTGATCGGTGAAGAAGCGCCCATTGTCATAAGCCTCGACTACCATGCCAACGTCACCGAGGCGATGGTTGCGCACGCCGACGCGATCCTGCCCTACCGGACCTATCCGCATGTGGACCAACATGAAACGGGTAAACGCGCGTCGGCGGCGATGAAACGCCTGTTGATCGAAGGACGCCCAAAAGGCCGTGCGTTGCGGCAATTGCCGTTTTTACTGCCATTGAATTTTCAATGCACCTTGGTGGAGCCGTCGAAAGGCCTTGTCGAGGCGGCGACCGCGCGGGAGAACGACGACATCGTGTCGCTGTCGTATCTGCCGGGCTTTCCACCGGCTGATTTGCGCGATTGCGGCCCCACGGTCAGCGCCCACGCGGCGACCCAGGACGCCGCCGATTCCGCCGTGGACGACATCGCGCAATTGGTGGCGTTGAAGGAGGCCGAATTCGCGGAGCCGTTATTGGGACCCGATGACGCCGTGATCGAGGCGATGCGCCTGGCCCCGTCGGCGACGAAGCCCATCGTGGTGGCGGATACGCAGGACAATCCCGGCTGCGGCGGCAGCGCCGATACGGTTGGCATGCTGGCGGCGTTGGTGCGCAACAAAGCCCAAGGCGCGCTGTTCGG
>JABJJH010000285.1 GCA_018660965.1 Rhodospirillaceae bacterium
GATGAAAAACGCGTGACCAATGACCCGATGGAAGCACATTACATCGGCTTCAACATGTGGGTAGAAGCGGTCAAGAAAGCCGGAACTACCGAACCGGCCGCTGTCCAGCAAGCGATTATTGGCGTAGCAGTGCCGAATCTTTCCGGCGGTCTCGCAACGATGATGCCGAACCATCACATCACCAAGCCGGTCCTGATCGGTGAAATCCAGGCCGACGGACAGTTTGAAACCGTGTGGCGCACGCCTGGTCTGGTGGCCGGCGACGCCTGGTCCGATTTTCTACCGGGCTCAAAGGATCTGATTTCCGATTGGCGCAAGCCTCTCGGCTGCGGCAACTACAACGTCAAGGCCAACAAGTGTGGCGGCCAAGGCTCCTGACACAATAACGACACCATGAACGGGCGGGGTGGCGGCACGCCTCCCGCCCGTTCATCGCTTAACCTCTAACGCGATCCGCCAACGGCGACCGGACCATCATGCAAACCATCCACAAAATTTTTCTCGGCTTCGTGATCCTGTGGGCAATCTCCACCGGGGCGGCGGCGGAAGAATCGCTTTCGGCCCGCATCGACGCCATGGCCACCGCCGACTTCGCCGCGTTGACCAAACAGATCGATACGTTGGCCGCCACCGGGGACGCGCGGGTCGCGCCTGTCCTCAAGGCGCTGACCGAGGGCCGGTTGTTCTTTCGCAAGAGCGATAAAAAAGTCGTCTTCGCGGAAAAAATAAAACGCCGCTACCGTCTTAGCGACCCGATTTCCGGCGAAAGCCTGGGCGAAGTAAAGAAGCGCGCCGTTAAGAAAATTCGGGTTAACAACAAACTCCGCCGGACGATCCGCGCCAAGTTGGGTGGCCTGACCTTGCTGTCGCCGGACCCGGTGGTGCGATTGAAGGCCGCGCAATCGGTGTTCAAGTCCGGCGATGCGGCGGCGCTATCGGCGCTGGAGGCGGCCATCGTCAAAGAAACCGATGCGGATATCCGCGCCGTGCTCCGCGAAGCCCATGCAGCGGCGATCTTGAAGTCCGACCGCAGCGATTCCGAAAAACGCAACGCCTTGAAAACATTGGAAGCGCGTGGCGACCGGGACGCCCTGTCCCTGGTGACCGCCGCCGCCCGCACCGCAACGGGCGATTTGAAAACCTTCGCCGACGCAACCGTTGTCTCCATTCAGGAAACGCTGGAGCTTTGGGGCGTGGCGCAAAACATCTGGTACGGATTATCCCTCGGATCGGTTCTGCTGCTCGCCGCCATTGGCCTTGCGATTACGTTTGGCGTCATGGGCGTCATAAATATGGCCCATGGCGAGATGGTCATGCTCGGCGCCTATACGACCTACGTCGTCCAGGATGTCATTCGCACCTCGGCGCCGGAATTGTTCGACGCCTCCCTCGCCATCGCCCTGCCGCTCGCCTTTCTGGTCTCGGGCGGCGTCGGAATCGCCATTGAACGCGGCGTAATCCGGTTTCTGTATGGCCGACCGCTGGAGACGTTGCTGGCGACCTGGGGCATTTCCCTGGTCCTGCAACAAACCGTGCGCTCCATTTTCGGTCCCACGAACCAGGAGGTCGGCGCACCAAACTTCATGTCCGGCGCCTTTGAAATCGGACACCTGACGATCACCTATAACCGCCTTTGGATTATCGTGTTTTCATTTCTGGTGATGGCGGCGCTGATGCTGTTGCTGAAACGCACGCCGCTTGGCCTGCAAATGCGCGCCGTGACGCAAAACCGGCGGATGGCCGGCGCCATGGGAATCCGGACCAACTGGGTCGACGCCGCCACGTTCGGGTTGGGGTCCGGCATCGCGGGCATCGCGGGCGTGGCGTTGTCCCAAATCGACAACGTCAGCCCCAACCTTGGACAATCCTACATTATCGACAGCTTCATGGTCGTGGTGTTTGGCGGGGTCGGAAATTTATGGGGAACGCTGGTCGGGGCGATGACGCTCGGCGTGGCGAACAAGTTTCTTGAACCGTTCGCGGGCGCGGTGCTGGCCAAGGTCCTCGTGCTCGTCTTCATCATCCTGTTTATCCAGAAACGCCCCCGAGGCCTGTTCGCCCAAAAGGGCCGGGCGGTGGAATCATGATCCTTCGTCTTCTCAAAAACGGCGTGGATCGGAAGTCCTGGATTTTCCTGTCCATCCTGTTCGCTGTCACCCTGACGGTGGCGATCCTGAATTTGGGTCCCGCGCCGGGTTCAACGTTTCACTTATCCACCTTCGTCGTGTCGGTACTGGGAAAATATCTGACCTACGCCCTGCTAGCGTTGTCGGTGGACCTCGTTTGGGGGTATTGCGGCGTTCTGTCGCTGGGTCACGGCGCCTTTTTCACGCTTGGCGGATACGCCATGGGTATGCATTTGATGCGCGAAATTGGTCCGCGCGGCGTTTACGGACACCCATTCCTGCCGGACTTCATGGTGTTCCTGAACTGGGAGGAACTGCCCTGGTTCTGGCAGGGTTTCGATATGTTCTGGTTCGCGGCGTTGATGGTCGTCGCGGTGCCCGGCGTCCTGGCGTTTATTTTTGGCTGGTTCGCGTTTCGCAGCCGGGTCACGGGCGTCTATTTATCGATCATCACCCAGGCGTTGACCTTCGCCTTGATGCTGGCGTTTTTCCGCAACGACATGGGCTTTGGCGGCAACAACGGACTCACCGACTTCAAGGACATCCTCGGCTTCAACCTGCAATCGGACACCACTCGCGTCGCCCTGCTGATTGCGTCCGCCGTCGCGCTGGCGACCGGTTTCATCATCGCAAGGGCAATTGTCGCGTCAAAATTTGGCAAGGTTCTTATCGCCGTCCGCGACGCCGAAAGCCGCACGCGGTTTCTGGGCTATCGGGCCGAAAATTATAAGCTCTTCGTGTGGACGCTGTCGGCGTGCATGGCCGGGGTCGCGGGCGCGCTTTACGTTCCGCAGGTCGGCATCATCAATCCCAGCGAATTCGCGCCCGCCAACTCCATCGAGGTCGTCATCTATGTCGCGCTGGGGGGACGGGGCACGCTGGTTGGCGCGGCGGTTGGCGCAATCCTGGTGAATTTCGCCAAGACCATCTTCACCGGCGCATATCCGGAATTCTGGCTGTTCTTCCTCGGCGGGTTGTTCGTGGTGTCGACCGTCTTCATGCCCAAGGGCGTCATCGGCGTGTGGAGCGACGTTCGCGACAAATGGCGCGCCCGCCGCGCGCGAACAGCGGTCACCGTTCCCCAGGAAGGAGATTGACGTCATGGACAGCAAATCCGCCATTCTCTACCTGGAAAACATCAATGTCAGTTTCGACGGATTCAAGGCGCTGAACGATTTGTCGTTACTGGTCAGACCCGGCGAAATGCGTGCGATCATTGGCCCCAATGGCGCGGGCAAGACCACCATGATGGACGTCGTCACCGGCAAGACCCGACCCGATTCCGGTCGTGTCCTGTTCAACGACATTCACAACCTCGCCCGGATGGACGAAACCGATATCGCCACCTTGGGCATCGGTCGAAAATTTCAGAAACCTACGGTGTTCGAAAACCACACGGTCAATGACAATCTACTGTTGGCGTTAAGCGCCGGACGCAGCGTTTGGGATACGCTGTTCGCCGTGACCGGCGCGCACGAGGCCGAACGAATCGACGAAATTCTCCAGACAACGCGCCTGACCAAAGTCCAACACGATGCCGCCGCCAATCTGTCGCACGGCCAGAAACAATGGTTGGAAATCGGCATGCTGTTGGCGCAAGACCCCAAATTGTTGCTGGTCGATGAACCCGTGGCCGGCATGACCGACTCGGAAACCGTCGAAACCGCGCGGCTGTTGAAGGAAATCGCCCGCCAGCATTCGGTGGTCGTCGTCGAACACGACATGGACTTCGTTCGCGCGCTCGATGTCGAGGTCACCGTGCTGCATGAAGGAACCGCCATCGCCGAGGGCTCCATCGACCATGTCAGCGAAAACGAACGAGTCATCGAAGTTTATCTGGGGAGATAGAGCGTGCTGGCGATCCGAAACATCGATCTGTTCTATGGCGCCGCCCAGGCGCTTCGGGCGGTCAACCTGGACGCCGAAATCGGCAAGGTCACCTGCGTGCTTGGCCGCAACGGCGTCGGCAAAACCAGCTTGTTGCGCGCCATCATCGGCGAACACCCTGTTGCGCGCGGCGACATCCGCTGGGAAGACCACGACATCACGCACTTGCCATCCTACGAACGGGCGCGCCATGGAATCGCTTATGTCCCGCAGGGGCGCGAAATATTCCCCTTGTTGAGCGTGAAGGAAAACCTGGAAACCGGGTTCGCGGGATTGGCGCGACGGGACCGCAACGTTCCCGATGAAATTTTCGAATTATTCCCCGTTCTGGCCGACATGTTGAAGCGCCGGGGCGGCGATTTGTCCGGCGGGCAGCAACAACAACTCGCCATTGGCCGGGCGCTCGTCACGCGGCCCCGCCTTTTGGTGTTGGACGAACCGACAGAAGGCATCCAACCCTCAATCATCAAGGATATCGGGCGGGCGATTTCCTACTTGCGGGACAAAGGCGGAATGGCCATCCTTTTGGTCGAGCAGTATTTCGATTTCGCCCATGAACTGGCCGACGCAATCGCCGTCATGGATCGCGGTGAAATCGTCGCCGCCGGAAACAAAAATGATTTGGACGCGGACGATGTTCGACGGCGCCTTACGGTCTGAACCGGCTGGTCCTGCTGATCCCGCCCCCTCATCCGATGGATTGCAGCGGGCGCGGGGGCGGGCCCGGTTGAGCGTCACGCGCAAGGACGGCGCGACGCGCTTGCGCGAACTATATCAGGACGGCTGCGCCAAACTACGCTGCCCCAAAACGCATGAAACCGCCTCGCTGGAAGCCGTGCTGTTGAACACGGCGGGCGGGTTGACGGGCGGCGACAGAATCGAAACCGATATTCGCGCCGACCCCGGCAGCGCCGTCACAATCGCCACTCAGACTTGCGAACGCATTTACCGATCACTCACCGGCGACGCCTTGGTGAAAACCCGGGTGTCGATAGCGGACTCAGCCAATGTGGAATGGCTGCCGCAGGAAACCATTCTGTTCGACGGGGGCCGGGTTCGGCGGCGCCTGCACGTTGAAATGGCGGCGAACGCCCGGCTTCTGGCGGTGGAGCCCGTGGTCTTCGGGCGCGTCGCGTCCGGCGAGACGCTGGGGCATGGCCTGTTTCGGGATTCGTGGCGCATCCGTCGCGACGGTGAGCTTATATTCGCGGATGACACCCGCCTCGACGGTGAGATCGGCGCCATCATCAGCCGTCCCGGCCTGTTGGGCGGCGCCAAGGCGATGGCGACGGTTCTGCTGGCGGAACCCGACGCGGACCGCTTTATCGACCCGGCGCGAAGCTTACTCGACGCCTTTCCCATAACCGGCGGCGTTAGTTTTGTGAACGGCGCCCTGCTATCCCGCCTCGCCGCCGCCAATTCCATGCAATTGCGCGCCGGCCTGATTCCCCTGCTAACCCTGTTGCGCGACGGTCGGGGACTGCCGCGCGCCTGGCAACTATAAGAGGACCGCCATGCATCTGACGCCGAGAGAAAAAGACAAACTGTTGATCGCCATGGCCGCGACGGTCGCGCGGCGTCGATTGGAACGCGGCGTGAAGTTGAATCACCCCGAAGCCATCGCCCTGATTTCAGATTTTGTCGTTGAAGGCGCCCGCGACGGCCGACGGGTCGCTGACCTTATGGAAGCAGGCGCGCATGTGATTTCTCGCGATCAGGTCATGGAAGGCATTCCCGAAATGATCCACGACGTCCAGGTCGAGGCCACGTTTCCCGACGGGGTCAAGCTGGTCACCGTGCATGAACCGATCAGGTCAAAGGAGAGCCCCGATGATCCCAGGTGAAATTATCGCCGCCGACGGCGAGATCGAACTTAACGCCGGTCAACCGACCGTCACCATCACCGTCGCGAACACCGGCGACAGGCCCATACAGGTAGGCAGTCATTATCATTTTTTCGAAGCCAACACCGCGTTGACGTTTGACCGGGAACAGTCGCGCGGCATGCGTCTCGACATTGCGGCGGGAACGGCGGTGCGGTTCGAACCGGGACAAATGCGCGACGTAACGCTGGTCGCCTATGGCGGCGACAAGGCCGTTTACGGGTTCAATCAGAAAGTCATGGGTTCATTGGACGGGGGAGCTTAACCGATGCCGGCACGGATACAACGCGCGGCCTACGCCGACATGTTCGGTCCCACCACGGGCGACAAGGTGCGGCTCGCCGACACCGAATTATTCATCGAGGTCGAAAAGGACTTCACCACCTATGGCGAGGAGGTCAAGTTCGGCGGCGGCAAGGTGATCCGCGACGGCATGGGCCAATCGCAGACGACCCGCGAGGCGGGCGCGGTAGACACGGTCATCACCAATGCGCTGATCATCGACCATTGGGGGATCGTCAAAGCCGATGTCGGCTTGAAGGATGGGCGGATCGCCGGCATCGGCAAGGCGGGCAACCCCGACACCCAATCCGGCGTCGATATCATCATCGGCCCCGGCACGGAAGCGATTGCGGGCGAAGGTAAAATTCTCACCGCGGGCGGGCTGGACGTTCACATTCATTTCATTTGCCCCCAACAGATTGAAGAAGCGCTTATGTCCGGCGTCACCACGATGCTGGGCGGCGGCACGGGCCCTGCGACCGGCACCAACGCCACCACCTGCACGCCCGGCGCCTGGCATATCGGACGGATGATCCAGGCCGCCGACGGGTTTCCCATGAATTTGGCCTTCGCTGGAAAGGGCAACGCGTCGCAACCCGCCGCCCTGGTCGAACAGGTGCTGGGCGGCGCGGCGGCGTTGAAGCTGCACGAAGATTGGGGCACGACCCCTGCCGCCATCGATTGTTGCCTCGACGTCGCCGACGATATGGACGTTCAGGTGATGATTCACACCGATACGCTGAACGAAAGCGGGTTCGTCGAAAACACCATCGCCGCCTTCAAGGGCCGCACCATCCACGCCTTTCACACCGAAGGCGCAGGCGGCGGTCACGCCCCGGACATCATCAAGGTGTGCGGCGAAGCCAATGTCATCCCGTCCTCGACCAATCCGACACGGCCCTACACGGTGAACACGCTCGAAGAGCATCTGGATATGCTGATGGTCTGCCACCATCTGGACGCCAACATTCCCGAAGATGTCGCTTTCGCCGAAAGCCGCATCCGCAAGGAAACCATCGCGGCGGAAGACATCCTGCACGACCTTGGCGCGTTTTCCATTATCGCATCCGACAGTCAGGCCATGGGGCGGGTCGGCGAAGTGCTGATCCGCACCTGGCAGACGGCGGACAAGATGAAACGCCAACGCGGCCCCCTGCCCGAAGAAACCGGCGACAACGATAATTTCCGGGTCAAACGCTACATCGCAAAATACACCATCAACGCCGCCATCGCGCAGGGTTTGTCCCAGCATGTCGGGTCCGTCGAGATCGGCAAACGCGCGGATCTATGTTTGTGGAGCCCGGCGTTCTTTGGCGTCAAACCGGATATGGTGTTGATCGGCGGCACTATCGCGGCGGCGGCGATGGGCGACCCCAACGCCTCCATACCAACGCCGCAGCCGGTCCATTACCGCCCCATGTTCGGCGCGTATGGGCGGTCCCTGACAGCGTCCGGCGTGACCTTCGTCTCCCAGGCGGGCCTGGATTCGGGACTTGGCGACGCGCTGGGCGTGAGCAAGCAAATGCTCGCGGTCAACAACACGCGCGGCGGCATCGGCAAGGCATCGATGATCCACAATAACGCGACGCCAAATATCGACGTCGATTCAGAAACCTACGAAGTCCGCGCCGACGGTGAATTGCTCACCTGCGAACCGGCGGAAATTCTGCCCATGGCGCAACGCTATTTCCTGTTTTGAGGAGTTTGTGAATGCTTCGCGCGCATGACATCCAAACCGCCGGCAATTGGACCGGTCCCGCCGCCGACACAGTCGTGCTGGATTTCAATGACCGGCATCGGCGCCGCCTCGCCATGACCGGCGTCAACGGCATGGCGTTTCTGCTCGACTTGCCCGCAACCGCCGCCTTGAAGGACGGCGACGGACTAATGCTTGAAGACGGTCGCGTCGTCGCCGTTCAGGCGGCGAGCGAAACCCTGATGGAAATCACCTGTCGCGACGCCGCTCATCTGGTGCAAATCGCCTGGCATCTTGGCAATCGACACTTGCCGACGGAACTGTTCAGGGACCGCCTGCGCATCCGTCAAGACCATGTCATTCGCGATATGCTGGTGCAATTGGGCGCCACGGTCACTGACATTCAGGCGCCGTTCAATCCCGAAGGCGGCGCCTATGGTCACGGACGCACCCATGGACATGACCATGAACATAGCCACCACGGACATTCGCATGGATGACGCCGCGCTATACCGGCTGATGACGTGGCTGTCCCCGGGGTTTCCCGTCGGCGCCTACGCCTACAGCCACGGGATTGAATGGGCGGTCGAGGACGGCGCCGTGCGGGACCGTGATACCCTGGGATCATGGCTGGAGGATATTCTCCACCATGGCGGCGGACGATCCGACGCGATCCTGTTTCAACACGCCTGGACCGCCGCGCGCGCGGGCGACAACGACCGCTTGGGCGACATAAACGACCTCGCCGTCGCTTTGGCGCCAAGCCGGGAACGCCGGGTGGAAACCGTGAGTCAGGGCCGCGCATTTTTGATCGCCATCGCGCCAACCTGGCCCTGGGACGGCGCCATCGACATCGCCGCGCATGACGGAACCGACGTGACCTATCCCATCGCCGTCGCCATGGCGGCGGCGGGACATGGCGTGCCCGTGCGCCCCGCGCTGCACGCCTATCTGCACGCCTTCGCCGCCAATCTTATTTCCGCCGGGGTGCGCCTGATCCCGCTTGGTCAGACCGAGGGTCAGCAATTGCTGGCGCGTCTGGAATCAACGGTTCACGCGCTGGCGAACGAGGCCTTGGCCGCCGATTTGGACGATCTTGGCGGCGCCGCGTTTCTCGCCGACATCGCATCCATGCGCCATGAAACCCAATATACGAGGTTATTCCGATCATGACGAAATCCCAACACGTGAAATCCCAGCATGGGCCCCTTCGCGTCGGCATCGGCGGCCCCGTCGGTTCCGGCAAGACCGCGCTCATGGAACGCTTGTGCCAGATTTTTCGCGACCAGCTCGACATCTGCGCGATCACCAACGACATCTACACGAAGGAAGACGCCGAAGCGTTGGCCCGGCGCGGCGCCTTGCCGCCCGACCGTATTCTCGGCGTTGAAACCGGCGGCTGTCCGCACACCGCGATCCGTGAAGACGCGTCCATCAATCTGGCCGCCATTGCCGATATGCGGGCCCGGTTTCCGGACCTTGATTTGATCCTCATCGAATCCGGCGGTGATAATCTGGCCGCGACCTTCAGCCCGGAATTGGCCGACATCACGATTTATGTCATCGACGTATCGGCGGGCGAGGAGATTCCACGCAAAGGCGGGCCGGGCATCACCCGTTCCGACGTGTTGGTCATCAACAAGACCGACCTCGCGCCCTATGTCGGCGCCGACCTCGCCGTCATGGACAGGGACGCCCAGCGGATGCGCGGCGAACGCCCGTTCATCTTCGCCAACATGAAAACGAGCGACGGCGTCGCCGACATCGCCCGTGAACTCTGTAAACTTGGCGGGCTGGACGCCGCCGCTTAAGCCTTCGCCGGACCCTTCGCCGCCGTGGCCTCGATCTCAATCTTAAAGTCAGGCGAGGCCAAACCATCGACGATCAGCAAGGTCGACGCCGGGCGCGCATCGTCACCAATGATTTTTTTACGCGCCGCGCGGTAGTCTTCAATATAACGCGGGTCGGTCAGATAGACGGTCAGTTTGACCAGGTCGGTTTTACGCATTTTATGGTCGCGCAAACACGCCACGATGTTGCGAAACACCTGTTCGGCCTGTTTCCGAATGCCCACTTGAACCTCACCCTTGGGGTTCACGCCGATCTGACCGGCGAGGACCAGCCATTCCGCGTTGGCGGGAACCTTGACCGTGTGGCTATAGACGCCGCCGGGGGCGCGAACGCCCTTGGGATTAACGTATTCATTCATGAAAAACCGTCTCCTATGCTGTTCATTGTCGTTTCATTGTACGCGGCAGCTTACACCAAACGCGATGTCATGTTTAACGAAGACATCGCTACGGATAAGACGTCAATCGGGCGCGCAGGCGCGGATGGCGGCTTCGAACACTTGCTTGGCGCCGGGGCCGCGCGCGAAGGGGCTTATGATTGGAAGGTCGAGGCCCGATTCCTGGTATTCGGCGATGCGCGCCCGGCAATCGTCCGGCGTTCCGACAATGCCGGTCGCATCGACAAGCGCGTCGCTGACCAGACGCGCCGCGCCCGCCCAGTCGCCTTGAGCCCAGGCTTTCGCAATGGCGGCGGCTTCCCCGGGAAATCCGTATTCCGCGATCAATCGATTGTAGCGCGGGAAAAATCCGGCGTAGAAGGCGACGCCCGGTCGCATGATGTCGCGCGCCGCGTCAAGCGTATCCGCGACCGCCATGGGCAGCAGCGACGTCACATCGA
>JABJJH010000259.1 GCA_018660965.1 Rhodospirillaceae bacterium
CGATACGGCGCCGCCATGACCACCGCGCGCAGCAGCCCAACATCGGCCACGTCGCGCGCCATGATCCCCAAGGTGTCGAAGCTGGGCGCGTTCTGGCCAACCCCGGACAAGCCAAAATCGCCGTGGCTGGGCTTGTAGCCGACAACCCCGCAGAACGACGCGGGACGAATGACCGACCCTGTCGTCTGGGTGCCGAACGCCAGCGGCGCCATGCGCGCCCCGACCGCCGCCGCCGACCCGCTGGACGACCCGCCCGGCGTGCGCGCCGCATCGTGCGGATTGCGCGTCTTGCCCGGAAACACATGCGCGAATTCAGTCGTCACCGTCTTGCCCAGCAGCAATCCACCCGCCGCCCGGCACAGGGCGACGCAGGTCGCGTCGCGGGCCGGTTGACGGTTGGCGTAAATCGGCGATCCATGCGCGGTCGGCATGTCCACGGTGTCGATGATGTCCTTTGCGCCGAACGGCGCGCCGTGCAACAGCCCCCGGCGCGGCCCCGCATCCATCGCGCGGGCGTTTCGCAACACCTGATCGCGGTCGATAAACGCCCAGGCCTGAACATCGGGTTCACGATCCTCGATCCGCTCCAGACAGGCGTTGGCGACGGCCTCGACGGTCGTCTCCCCCGCCTCAACCGCCTGCACGACCCGCAAGGCCGTCCATTCGTGTATGTCGGTCAAACTCGGTCCTTTAATAAATCGTTTTTTGCATGTGCTCGGGGTAGGTCTTGTCATAGGCGGCGCCGTCGAACCCGTCATCGGACAGGGCTTGCAGCATCTCCCCCGTACTCGGCAAGTCTGAACGCGGAATGCGCGCGTCCGGGTCCCACAATTTCGAGCGCGCCAGCGCCTTCGAACATTGGAAGTAAACACGTTCCGCCGTGACGACCAGAACGCTGCGCGGCAACTTTCCCCGCTCCGCGAAGGACTCGCACAATGCCGGATCGACGGATATTTTCGCCCGCCCATTGATGCGCAGGGTTTCGCCGACGCCGGGGATCAGGAACAACAGCGACACGCGCGGATCGCGCACGATGTTCCTTAAGGTGTCGATGCGGTTGTTGCCGCGCCGGTCGGGCAGCATCACCGTCTTGCGGTCATGAACCCGCACGAACCCCGCCGGGTCGCCGCGCGGCGAACAATCCAGACCTTCCGGCCCACAGGTGGCGAGCGTGACAAACGGCGACTTTTCAATGAAGGCCCGGTAGTGATCGGAAATATGGTCGATTTCCTTGGCCAGCGCCATCGGCGACGCCGCGCCGTAAATGGCTTCGAGTTGTTCCACGGTGGATATGGTAGTGGTCATGACGCGGTCCATTTTCCGGTTAAGACGACGGTGAACAATTTACGGGCAAAAAGCGACCGCCTTCAACCCAATTCCCTTTTGGCTCAAATCCCTTGCGCCGCCCCCGCCGGAGTGCGCTACACTCGGCCCTGAAAACCGGGGGGAACCGTTGATGGCGCGAGAACTGGCGATCGGCATCACCGAAAAGGGCGTGTGCCACACCAAGGGCGAAGATGAATTCGACCTGGATTCGAAATTCCGCATGGTCAAGGAATCCGGCGTCTACGACTACATCGACAAAACCCCCGACGCCGACCGGGTCGATGACTACATCGCGTGCAGCCAAAAATACGATCTGCCGATCCGCGCCGGCGGCTGGTTCTATACGCTGGGGCGCGACGAAGATTTGTTGGCGCAAAACCTTGAAATCGGCGCGCAGCTTGGCAGCACGGTTCACAACACGCAAATCATGATGACCCATGCGGACGGCCATCTGGTCACCAACGACGAGGTCGCCGACACTTATATGCGCGCTTATGAAGTAGGCGAAAAAGCCGGATGCACGCCGACCTTCGAAGTCCACGTCAACATGTGGTCGGAACATTTCGGGCGCGTCAGCAAGGTCGCCAAACTGGTCGAGGCGCGCGGCGTGCCCTATCGCATGACGCTGGACCATTCGCACGTCATCTTCAAGATCGACAACCCGGAAGAACAGGAAGTGCTGGGCATGCGCAAGGACGTTGAGTCCGGCGCGGTCATTCTGGACCCGCGCCGGGACGGCAATGTCTGCGACGAATGGATCGACGCCGGGTATGTCCGGCACTGCCATGCGCGCGCCGCCATCCCCAACAACCCGAAGAACATCTGGGGCCGCCATGAAAACGGCGCCGTGGGCCGGGGCATTCAATATCCCTTCTTTCAGCCCCAACCCGGCGAATACGTCGCGGACTGGGTTGAGGCGGAACTGGAGCCGTGGAAACTGGTCGTGCGGCGGTTAATGGCGCATCATGCGGCGACACCAGACAGCGCGTTGGGACAAATTTCGACCGAATTCATTCCCGGCCCGGATTACGGCATGGGACACAAATACTCCATCTTCGAACATTCCGCCGCCTGCGCGCGCTGGCTCAAGGAAACGTGGGCGGAAACAATCGCGACATCTTAAAATCAGGGGAGAAATTTCATGAAGATTCTATATTTCGACGATTTTAAACTCGGAATCCTGAAGGGCGATACCGTGGTCGACGTCACCGGTGTCGTGCAGGACATCCCGCACACCGGGCCGCATGACCTCATCAACGGCCTTATCGAACGCTTCGACGCCTATCGCGACAAACTGAAAGCCGCTGTCGACGCCGGCGCGGGCGTGCCCGTGTCCAGCGTGCGCATCCGCCCGCCCCTGCCCAAACCCGGCAATATCGACTGCATGGCGGTCAACTACATGGAAGACGGCACGCGCGACGCCCCGGCGCCGATCAACGCGTTCCAGAAATCCGCCAGCGCGATTATCGGCGACGGCGATACGATGGTGCTGCCTGACGCGCCCGCGACCATCTTCGAAGGCGAAGCGGAAATCGCGGTGGTCATCGGCAAACGCGCCAGCAACGTCGCCGCCGCCGACGCGCTGGATTATGTATTCGGCTACATCAACTTCATCGACGGCTCGGCGCGCGGCCTGCCGCCCGAAGGCAACGTCTTCTTCCAGATGAAGTCACGTGACACCTTCGCCCCCATCGGCCCCTATCTGGTCACCGCCAACGAAATCGACGACCCGCAAAACCTCGCCATCAAGCTGTGGGTCAACGGCGAGGTGAAACAGGACTTCAACACCGACGACATGGCGCACGACATCCGCCGCTGCATCGAATGGGTCAGCGCCATCCACACGCTGGAACCCGGCGATATTCTGGCGACCGGCACCAACCACCGGGGGCTGAGTTCCTTCATGGACGGCGACAAGGTCGCACTGGAATGCGAAGGCCTGGGCCGCCTGACCTTCAACATCAGCGACGATCTGAAACGCACCTGGTCACGCGAAACAAGGCTGGACCACGACGAAAAAGGCGCGCCGGGACGCCACACACCGCAATTGACGGGAAAATACGCGGATTAATAAGAAACTTGGCTGCGCTTTAGGGATAAAGCGCAGCTGGTTTCTAGCGCAGTTGAAACGGGAACGCCAAAGGGCGTGCAGTTAAGCATTGTGTCACCTTAATTGGTCACTTTAATTGCGGACAATGCTTGTAAAAGCCGCCTGGAGCGCCGCTTCAGTCCCCGGTCCGTTGCGGGCCTTCTTTTTGCGGATCAAGGACCGTAAGGGTGCGAACGTTGCAGCGGTGGCCAAGGCGCGCAAGATTGCAACCCTGATCTGGCATCTCCTTACGAAGGATGCCCCGTACCAATGGGCCCGTCCGGCGTTTGTCGCAATGAAGATACGCAAACTCGAACTGCGCGCAGGCGCTCCCAGGGCGCACGGCAAAGCCGGACCAGGTCGCGATTACTGGATCAAGGAAATCCGCGGCCATTGGTTCAAGACCGATCCGCAATTCTGGATGAACCTGCAGGCGCAATTCGAACTGGTCGCCGCCTAAAAGGCCGAAGGCGAGAATATCCAGGCCTTGCCGACGCGGGGCGCGCATGCGCCAAAGGCCGAGCAGCCGTCTTTGATCTGAATCGGGATCGGCGGTGTGATATTTCGCTGTACGGAAGCCCAATGCCAACGTGTAAAGAAATTTTACACCTTTACACTATTTTCTCGTGCGCAGGCCCAGGCGAATTTTCGACATTATAATATAATCAATAGGTTGAGATATCTTCGTTACGATGGCATAGAATTTGCATAATTTCCCCATAAGGGTCGTTTCACGGCCAGTTTGTAAAGTTTCCCGACAGGGGAAGTGGGTAGAAAGTTTTTTTGCGAGCGTTAGCCGTCCCCAGTCGAGACTTTAGGACATGAAACGTAATGTTCCTTAGGTCGAAATAACAACCAAGTGAGGTTAGGAATTAAAAATGTTTCAAATTCTCAAAAGGTTAAAAACAAGTATCTTGGCGGTCGGATTAATCGCATTGCCGTCACTGGCATTCGCCGATTCTATTGCACCGACGTCATTCACTGATACGCTTGCCGTTGGCGAAAGCGTGACCATCAGAAAAACAGTTACGGTCACCAGTGCACCGCCGGTTGATGCAAAGATTGACGTGCTGTTTTTCGCCGATACGACGGGCAGCATGAGTTCAGCCCTTAGTTCGGTAAAAGCCAGCATCGCCGCCATCACGGCGGCCGTGGACCCCCTCGGGGACGTGCAATGGGGCGTCAGTGAATACAAAGACATTACTGATGTTGAACCTGTACGCCCTTATGAATTGCGGCAAGATATAACGAATGATAATTCGTTGGTAGCCGCCGCGGTGGCTGCCTTGAGTGCCGGCGGTGGCGGCGATACGCCGGAAGGCCAGTTACCCGCCCTAAAGGAAGCAGCGGAAACCACGTCCTGGAGAGCTGGTTCAGCTCGTATTTTGGTATGGTTTGGCGATGCGCTTGGACATGACCCGAGGGATGGCGTGACGGAAAGCGATGCTATTACCGCGCTGCAAGCTGAAAATATTGAAGTTCAGGCTGTTGGCGTTACGTCTGGCGCCAATAACTTTGACTCAACCGGTCAGGCCTCGCGCATTACCGCTGCGACGGGCGGCTCCTTCACCAGTGGTGTTGCCGGCAACAACGTCGCGGATGCTCTCATTGCCTCCATTACGAGCGCGATCGATACTTATTCGGTGGTGTCGCTGGACCTTTCCGAAGCGCCCGCTGGCGTGACCGTCGGCGGTGTTCCCGGGTCCATTGTTGGTGCTTTTGACCGCTCAGTGGAACGGACATTTGATTTCGACGTGACCTTTACGGGCGTCGCGCCTGGCGATTTCTTCTTTGATATCTTCGCTACTGTCGACGGCGGACGCGTGGCTACGGAAGCTGACCATATTACCGTCGGTATAACCGACGTTCCCGAGCCTGGCACTTTGGGTACCCTCGGCCTGGGCATCGCGCTGCTAGGTTTCGCGCGGCGCAAACGCCGGACTCACTTAACACCGTGATTCAAAACCGATAACCCAATCTGGTGACAGATCGTAACTGCTGATGGGGCGGCTCAAATGAGCCGCCCCATCTTCTTATTCGGCTTGACATGCGATCAAGATCTCACAAATCTTAACTATCCTTGCCGCGTGTGTAAGAAAAGATGCGATTGTCGGCCAACTTGCGGTCCGCGCCGTTAACTGCCAGGTTCATGAGATCACTTTCATATGAAACAGATTGATAGTCCGCCGAATACCAATCCCTGCCGACCCGGCGCCACGGCACTATTTTATCCAAAATTGTATGCCGTCGCAGCGTTGGCCATGGCGGCTGCTTTTTCGATGGGTTCCGCCGCGGCGACAACGATGGATTATCTGCAATCCATGCCTCCGCCGCTGGAAAAGTTAGATACGGCACCACAAATTCTTGATTTCAATTTTCATATGGACGGCACTGTCACGATCGATGGGTCGGCAAGGACCGCGCAGAGTTCATTGATCGAGGCATTCCGCCAACTCAAATCCGGAAATATCGATTTCGCCATATCAATGGTGGACGATGTTATTAAGAACTATCCAAATTATTCCGCCGCATACGAAGTCGCCGGCACCGCCTTGGCGATCCGCGGTAATGTTGCCGCCGCCATGGCTTATTTTAGAAAGGCGGTCCAACTCGATCCAGCCCGCGCCACCGCCTATACCAAGATGGGTGATATTCATCTCGCCTTGGGGCAGACGAATGAAGCTAAGGAGCAGTTTGAACTTGCGATATCATACAATCCGGACGAGCGCCGGGCCCATCAACGCCTCGGCAGGATGTATGATATCGCAGCATCGAGAGAACGTGCGATATTTCACTACGAAAAAGGTCTGACCGGCGTTTCGCCTGATTATGTGGGTATCAAGGTAAATCTTGGGCATCTTTATAATTTGGGCGGCCGTTACGAAGATACATTGGCTCTATTCGGCGACCTCGACAGTACGAATGCCGACCCCACCTCGAGAGACATCATTGTTGGCGATGCAAATCACGGCTTAAAGCAATACGCCAAAGCCATCGCGCTCTATCGCAAGGTTTTGACCCTCAATCCAGAAGATGTGAATGTCCGAATTCGTCTCGCATGGTCTTTGTACGGTAGCCAAGATTACAGCGCTGCTCTTTCGATTTTCGAAGAATTGGAAAAAAAGGCGGATAATTCACATATGGTTTTGTCTGGTTTGGGCGCAACATACGAACGCATGGGCAATCTTGTGGCGGCAGAGCGTGTTTATGATCAATTGATTTTGCGCTATGCCGCACAGCAATCTACCTACCGGCGTGTCGGCTTGTTTTGGGGTTCGATAAAGCGATACGGAAAAGCAATTGCAATATTTAACAGGGGGTTGAAAGAATACCCCAACGACGTCGTCCTTTTACGTGGCAAACGTACGGCCCTGCAACGGCTTGGCAAAATCAAGGAGGCGGTTAGCGTTGCCCAGCGTATCGTCTCCTTGATACCCAAAAGCGGCTCGGCGCTATTTTATTTGGCATCGTTGCAGCAGGATGCCGGACTGTTCCTGCTGGCAATTGAGAATTACCGCGCCATACTGAAAATAAATTCCAACCATTTTGGTACGTTGAATAATCTTGCGGTTCTTCTGACAAAAACAGGATCCGCAGATCAAGCACTGCCATATGCTGAAAAAGCCAGAAAATTGGAACCCGAGCGAAGCGACACCGCCGATACACTGGGTTGGACGTTATTTCGATCGGGGCAAAGGCAACAGGGGATTGAAGAATTGCGACGGGCCCATAATCTTGCGCCAAAAGGTGCTGCGCCACTTTATCATTTGGGTTTGGCGTATTGGGAAATGAAAAATGCGGACCAAGCGAGAGAGTATCTAAGTCGGGCCGTCAAACAGTTAAAAACGGGTTCGAGAATGGCCAAGCATGCCCAAAATGTATTGGCTGGAATGGATGGGCCGTGACACCCGAACCGTTGCCGTGTGCCGTGGAGTGAGGTGATGGGTGGACGGGCTCCCCGGCATCTAGGTGCCATACCGCACGCTCGGTGAGCCATCTGCTCGGCGCTCAAACTCTCGAGTATAATGACAGACTGGCGCAAGCTGCCACCAGGCAGGGCCAAGGCATCAATCTGTCACGTCGCTTCTGTACGGCGAGGGTGATTGCATTCAGACCGCAATCCAGATATCCGGTTAACGCCGCGCGATATAGCTCTTGTCGGATCTTTAACATTAGGGGCGTTTATGTTGTTCGTAACCGTCTGGCGACGCCGCCCTAACGCGCAACCAAAAATTATAGGGACACTAAATTTAATGGACATTTAGATAAGTATTGCGCCCCCTTCATTCCGAAAATACGCGAGGCGCTTCACGAACGGGAACACACTAACTAAGGATACGCCCATGACGACATTTGTACTGCTGCACGGCGCCTATCAAGGCCCCTGGATATGGAAGATGGTGGCCGAGCGTCTGCGGGGGCAAGGCCATACGGTCTATGTACCCTGCCTCGACGGCTGCGGTGAGCGCGCGGCCTCGGCCCGCCCGGGCGTCACCACCGAAAGCCAGGCGGAAGAAGTCGCGGACATGCTACGGCTCGAAGACCTCTCGGACGTGGTGCTGGCCGGAACCTCCAGCGGCGGCATGGTCATGGCCCGCGTGGCGGAGCGCGCGCGGGACAAGATCGCCCGTGTCGTCTTCGCCGATGCGCTGGCGCTGTTCGACGGTGAGAAAATTCGCGATATCGTCACCGCGCCCGCAACAATCGAAGGCGACGTCGCCATCGGCCCGGACCACGCCGACCTGGTGAACCGCAGCTTCAAAGACATGGAGCCGACCTTGCGCGACTGGGCCGCCGACCGCATGACCCTGCATCCGCGCGCCTGTTTCTATGAACCCGTCAAGCTCGACAGCTTCTGGGACCAGACGTGGGACGCCACTGTGATCTATTGCCCGCAGGCGCAGAACCCGGGCCGTCCGCATCAGGAGCGCTGCGCAACGAAGTTGAACGCCCGCTGGCGCGAGATCGACACCGGCCACTACCCAATGCTGACCACCCCTGACGAACTCGCCCGCCTGATTGCCGAAAGCTAGAGCAGATCTATCTTTATGAATTTAGAGCAAATCGTGATCAGTCGAGCCAGAAGGAAATTTTATGTCGAAGCCAATTGTCGGCGTGATCGGAAACATGCATGAGACCGAAGGCCGTCATGCCGGACAGCGGGTGGGACAAAGGAATCTTCACGCTGTGGCGACGGTCGCTAACGCCATGCCTGTGATGTTCGCAGGGGCGCCGGATATAACCTGTACCGAGACTTTGCTGGAGGTTGTCGATGGCGTTCTTTTGACCGGGGCGGCCCCCAATGTTCATCCCTCTCACTTTGGGGTCGACCCCCATCCCAGTCACGAACCCTACGATGAAAACCGGGATGAAATAGCGCTGAATTTGACGAGAGCCTGTGTTGAACGGGGCGTTCCGATCTTTGGCGTCTGCCGGGGTTTTCAGGAAATGTGTGTCGCCTTTGGGAGTTCCCTGCACCCTGAAATCCGGGATTTGCCGGGGCGAATGAACCACCGGGCGCCGAGGCTGGACTCGGGAGAGCGGCACCCTGATCCAGAAGTCGTGTTCGCGGACCGTCATGACATCAATCTTGTGCCCGGGGGTGTTTTCGCCCGGCTGTTTGGCCGTGAAACAGTGCGCGTCAACTCACTCCACGGCCAGGGCGTCGCCGAGGCGGGGGATCGCATCCTCATCGAGGGGGTGGCGGAAGACGGCACTGTTGAGGCGATACGGATCGCTGACGCCCCCGGCTTTGCGTTGGGGGTGCAATGGCACGCCGAATACGACCCGCAAAGCAACCCGATCAACCGCGCATTATTTCAGGCCTTTGGAGAGGCTATTTCCGGGTATAATCGAGCGCGATAGTCGAGCCACAAAGGGGGCCGGAACGTTAGTTGTCCAGCAAGTACCTGAGGACCTCGTCCGAACCGCCCAGGCCTCCGGATTTGTCCTCGATCAGCTGGTAAAGCTCGCGCGCAAGTCCGGTAACCGGCATCGCCTGACCCACGGCCGCGCCGCTGTCGACCGCCGCGCTCAAATCCTTTAAGCCAAGGAATGTGCGCGATGGATATTCTCCGCGCACAATCGCTCCTTCAAGCCCGCGCAACTGCTTGCTGTCGGCGGTGCACGTAATCATGGTCTTGTATAAAGCTTCAGTGGATAGACCAGCCTTCTGCGCCATGGAAAACGCTTCGGCGATCGCCAGGCGCCCGACCCCGAGAATTAAATTGTTGGCCAGTTTACCGACCATTCCCGCGCCCAGTGGGCCAAGATGGGTGACGTTAGCCGAGACGGCGTCGAGGAGGGGGCGTTGCGCCTCAAACGCATCCACATCGCCGCCGCACAACATCGTCAACGTGCCCTCATCCGCACCGGTAATCCCGCCGCTGACAGGACAGTCGATGAGGGTGACATTGCTCGTCTCGACCACCGCCGCAATCCGGCGCAGCTCTGACAGGGCAATCGTGCTGTTGATGAGAATGACGCCGTCCGTCATCGTTTCAAGCAAACCGCCCGGCCCACAAACGACGCTCTCGACTTGCGCGCCATCAACCACCATGACCATCACTTGCCGGCACGACCGGCCAATCTCCGCCACGCTCCCGGCCTCTCGCCCCCCTTGCTGGACCAGCCTCTGCAAGGGTTGGCTTTGGAGGTCGTACGCCAGGACATCATGGCCCTTTTCCACCAGGTTTCGGGCCATGCCGTACCCCATCGCCCCGAGTCCAATAAATCCGACGGCGCCATTTTCACTCATTGGGCGTACTCCTGTGCAATGTTGTCATCAATTTCACCTTCCGGGTAAAAGCAGCATCAAGCAGCCGTGTTGCCCCCATCGACAATCAATTCCGTTCCCGTCACGAACGACGCCTCGTCGGACGCCAGGAACATCACCGCATTGGCGATCTCCTCGGGCCGGGCGAACCGTCCGAGCGGGATAGCGGCGAAGCGCTCCACGCGCACCGACTCTGGCACCGCCTCGTAACCCATCGCCGTCTCGACCGGACCGGGATGCACCGAATTGCACCGGATGCCATCCTTTGCGTATTGCACCGCAACCGACTTGCTCATCAGCCGTACGGCGCCCTTTGACGCGCCATAATGCGACGACATCGAAGCCCTGATGCCGGCCGTCGAGGAAATGTTAACAATCGACCCGCCGCCACTTCGTTTCATGGGATCCAGCACCGCCTTGCAGCCAAGGAACACGCCCTTGCCATTCACGTCCATGACAAGGTCCCAATCCGCCTCGCTGGTCTCGTGCATCGGTTTGCGTTGGAAAACCCCGGCATTGTTGACGAGGATGTCCAGCCGTCCCTGCTGGTCCATAAGGCCCGTGACCGCCGCGTCCCACTCGGCCGCCTTCGTTACATCCAGCTTGATAAACGTAACGGATTGGCCCGCCGCGTTCAGTTCCGCCGCCAATTTCTCTCCCGCCTCAACCGCGACGTCGGCGAGCCCGACATGCGCGCCTTCGGCGGCAAGGCGTCGAACCACGGCCTCCCCGATCCCCCTGTGACCACCGGAAACCAGTGCAACTTTACCAGTGAGTTTCATGATTTTCCCCTTTTCAGATGCGCCATTATCGGGGTGAGCACGTCGATGATGTCAAGCTTGATCGCCGTAGGGCGGGATGGCTGAACGGTTACGATCTATGAGCGTTTGAACGTGACCGGGGTAAATCTTCGTCATAAATTCGAGTTTGCTCCGCGATTACCCCGCATGCATGCCCGTCATAAGGACCAGCCCATGAACCGTCCGCGCCGCATGTTACTCAACGCCTTCAGCATGAATTGTATTTCGCACATTCATCATGGGATGTGGACCCGTCCCGACACGAGGCAACTCGAATACGCCAGCTTTGCGCCCTGGACAGAGCTGGCGCAATTACTGGAACGGGGCTGTTTCGACGCCATTTTTTTAGCGGACGTCATCGGCGCCCATGATGTGTTTCGCAACGGCAGTGAAACGTCAATCGTCGAGGCCATGCAAATCCCTATCAACGACCCGGCGATGCTGATCCCGGCGATGGCGCAGGCCACCGAGCATTTAGGCCTCGCCTATACCAGTTCGGTTCTTCAAATGCCGCCGTTTACGTTTGCGCGCCAGATATCCACGCTCGATCACCTGACGGCGGGTCGCATCGGCTGGAACATCGTCACGTCGGCCCTGCGGAACGCCGGGACGAATTTGGGATTTGCGGGATTACCGTCCCATGAAGAGCGTTACGCCCGCGCCGATGAATATCTCGAGGTGGTGTATAAGCTGTGGGAAGAGAGCTGGGAGGACGATGCTGTCCTTGGTGGCGCCGCGCATCGTGACGCCGCGCATCGCCGTTACGCCGAACCGTCCAAAATTCATCCCATCAACCATGTCGGCCAATATTACAATGTCGAAGGCCCCCATCTGTGTGAGCCCTCGCCGCAACGCACGCCCCTGCTGTTCCAGGCGGGGTCTTCGACAAGGGGACGCAGTTTCGCCGCCCGACACGCGGAATGTGTGTTCGTCGTCGACTCGCTGGCGGCGTTAAAGGGCCCCGCGAGCGTCGTTCGCGACATCCAAACCCAGGCGCGCAAATTTGGGCGCGACCCAAACGGCATCCGGTTTTTTCAGGGCCTTTCACCCATTGTCGGCGGCACCGAGGCGGAAGCCAAAGCCAAGCTGGACGACTATATGGAAAGTTACAGCATGGACGGCGCGTTGGCGCATATCAGCGGCATCATGGGCGTCGATCTTGGCGACGTTGATCTGGAAGCGCCCATCGAATCCATCGAAGTCGAAGCCCTGCGCGGGTGGGTCAAAGGCCTTGTGGAAGCCGAGCCCAAGAAGACCAAGACGTTCAGAGACCTGATCCGGGCCCGGACCATTGAGCGGTTCATCGTCGGCGCGCCGGAACAGGTTGCCGACGGCATGGAAGACTGGTTCAACGCAGGCGTGGACGGTTTCAACCTGACCTACAGCGTGACGCCGGGAACATTCGTCGACTTCATTGACGGCGTCGTGCCGGTCTTGCAACGGCGCGGGCTGGTTCAAACGGAATATGCGCCGGGCGCCTTACGGGAAAAAATCTTCGGCCACGCGAAAATCGCGCGCGATCACCCCGCCACGTCTAACCGGCGTGTTTGAGGGGGCGCGCAGATAGGAGGGTGAAATTAAGGTGATACGGCAAATTACGATAACACTGGGTCTGTTGAAAAAGGGTCTCTAGCGTTTGAATTCCATAAGATACCGTCATACCTGCGCAGGCAGGTATGACGACGAAGGAAGGCCATTGCGCCTTTTTCAACAGACCCTGTGTCCCCTTTATTCATGGAGGTTGCCCTCGAACACCCTCATCTTATTGGTGCTGGTGGTCCCTTGGTATCCGGCGGTCAAAAACCACGCAATGGCGCCATCATCGACGCGGAAGACGCCATTAACTCACCCGTTTTATAACGACGTCAACATAACCAAGGTTGTTTCCATAGCGACTGTCCAGGTCGTTCGCAAAGGGACAGAATTCACCATTCCTTTGGGCCTCGTATGGGTGTGCAGGATCAGTATACTTTGTCACCGGGAACAGTTCGTCTTCGGATTGCCCCACCGCCGCGACAAGTTCGAACCAGCGCGAGTCGGGGACACGCCGGAAATGTCCCGCAGCGTTAATACCAAGGGCTTTAATGAACCCAATATCTTCTTCTTCGACGCTCCAACCGCGGACGGTAGCCTCAATAGAGGCGTCGTACCATTTCTGGTCCGGATCGAATTCAAACACATACGTCGCGCCGCTTACCATCAACGCACCGCCTGGATTATATTTTTTGCGCGCGTAAACCTTGACCCGTTTCGATTGCCCAGGCTCCAACACACTAATGGGCAGCGCGCTCCGCGCACGATGCGCCATGAGCCCGCCATAGATTTCAGCGTCTCCATTGGGCATAAGCATCCGGTGACTGACGCCAATCAGGGAGTCGGGACGATAGTCGTCATCGCCATGGATGCGCTCAGCCACCGAATAATGCAGCAATGGCAGATCGTCGCTCGGGCGATCATCAACGTTGACGCGCAAATCCCGGTCTTCAAGCGTTAACCACCCGGTAAATACGCGTTTTTGTTCGTGATTCACGCCCCAGAATTTAGGATTTATCATCACATCGGAATAGTCGATCTTGAATTCCGCATTCGGCGGGAGCAATGAACCGTACAGGATTTCTCCAGGGTGAATGATCTTGAGGCCCAATTGCCGCCGGTCAAGCTCTTCAAGCATGAACTCAAGCGTAAGGTCGGACAGACCGTCACGACGATTGCCGCCGCCAACGTCGGAGTGCGCACCGGGAAACCAGACCTCCATCACCCGGTCTTCCTTGTTCATTAGCGTCGGCATGAACG
>JABJJH010000460.1 GCA_018660965.1 Rhodospirillaceae bacterium
CCCACCGCCGGCGGCACCCGCATGTTGACCAATGTCTACCGAATCGACGCCATTCACGCCGAAACCCAATGCGTCTTCACCAACACCGTCCCCATCGCGGCGTTCCGCGGCGCGGGCAAACCTGAATTCTGCCATGTCGTCGAGCGCCTCGTGGACGCCGCCGCGCGCGAGATGGCCATCGACCCCGCCGAGTTACGCCGCCGCAATATGGTGGCGCCAACCGATTTTCCCTACACGACCGCGACGGGGCTGGTGTACGACAGCGGCGAATTCGCCGGGAACATGGATCAAGCGCTAAACCTTGCCGGGCGGGATTCCGTGGAGTTGCGCCGCGCCGACGCCGCCGCGCGCGGCAAGCTGTTGGGCTTCGGGTTTTCGACCTACACCGAACCGGACGGCTTCAAGGACAACCGGGTCTCCATGCAATTCGACCCCACCGGCCAGTTGAGCGTGACCTTGACGGGGCACACCAACGGACAAGGACACAAAACCGTCTTCAGCCAGATTGTGTCGGAAAAACTGGGCCTGCCGTTCGAGAACATCAACGTGATCCAGGGCGACACCGACCGCATCGGTCCGGGCTCGGGTTCCGGCGGGTCGCGCACCACGACGGTTGCGGGCGGCGCCATCCATCACGGCGCGTTGGAGATTATCGCCAAGGGCAAGCGGATCGCGGCGCACATGCTGGAAGCCAGCGCCGAGGACATTTCCTTCGACGCCGGCCAATTCGTCATTACCGGCACCGACCGATCCATCGATCTGGTCTCGGTCGCCACAGCGTCCTTCAGCGACGCCAATTTGCCTGACGATCTGGGGTTGGGACTGGAAGCCGCGCATCATTACGTCGCGCGAACCTACAGCTTCCCGTGCGGCTGCCATGTCTGCGAAGTCGAAATCGATCAGAACACCGGCATGGTCGACATCACGCGCTACCAGATGGTCAGCGACTTCGGCGTCGTCATCAACCCGATGCTGGTGGAGGGTCAATTGCATGGCGGCGTGGTGCAGGGCATCGGTCAGGCGTTAAACGAGGAAAGCCTCTATGACCCTGTCAGCGGCCAATTGGTGACAGGGTCAGGCATGGATTACTGGATGCCGCGCGCGCGCGAAATTCCGAACTTCGATTGGGCGGTCAACGAAACTCGTTGTGAAACCAATCCGCTGGGGGTCAAGGGCTGCGGCGAATCCGGGCCAACCGCGGCGTTGCCCGCCGTTATCAACGCCGTCGTCGATGCGCTGGCGCCGTTCGGCGTCACCCATATCGATATGCCCGCGACGCCGGAACGCATCTGGCGCGCGATCAACGGGAAAGCGGCGTAATATGTTCGAGCTTATAGACCGGATCGTGGGACTGGATATCGGCGGACGCGGCGTCACGGGGCTGTATGCGCCCGCGCGAGCCATGACGAGTGAGCCGATCTGCGCCGCCGCCGCGCGCACGCTCAGTGCGCTGCAACCGGGCGACCGGGTGTTTATCTTGACCGGGTCCCTGTCGCGCGCGGGCGTGTCCACCGCCATCGCCGAAAACGACGGCCCGATTGGGGCGGCGGTTCTGGCGCGCGCGCTGACCTACGGCTTTAACGCCATCCCCGTCGTTCTGGTCGACGAGAGCATCGTGGACAAGACAGCGGCGATGATCGAACGCGCCGGGCCGAATGTCCTGACCCAGGATCAAGCCGACATCGCCGTCGCCACCCCGCGTTACACAAGCGTTACAGTGGTGGAGGCTGGCGTCATCGACGACAGCGCAGCGCGCGCGCAGGCCGCCGATCTGGTTGAGCGCCACAAACCCAAGGCGGTTATTTCCATCGAACGCGCAGGCATGAGCGCGGACGGCACGTATCGCAACATGCTGGGACAAGATTACAGCGAAGGCCGGGCGCGGCTCGATTACGTCATCGACGAAGCGAAGGCCCGGAATATCCCTACCGTTGGGATCGGCGATGGCGGCAATGAGATCGGCTTTGGCGCGATCCGCGACGCGGTGGCCGAACACATCCCGCACGGCGACGTCCTGTGCGCCAATTCGGCAACCGACATCGTCTACCCGGTCGGCGTTTCGAATTGGGGTTGTTACGCCGTCGCCGCCGCGCTGGCGATTCTGACCAACAAACCGGACATCGCGCACAGCGCCACGCTGGAACGACGTCTGATCGAAGCGTCGCCCGGCATCGGCCTGATCGACGGTACGACCGGACGTTTGGACGCCACGGTCGATGGACTGCCGGTCGCGGTGCATGAAGGGATCGTCAACCTGTTGGCGCAAGCCGTCCGCAAAGGGTTGGGGTAACCCCCTTTAAATAACAGCTGCCTCGCGCAGCGCCGTCAATTCGTCTTCGCTCAACCCCAGCATGCCGCCATAAATTTCGTCGTTCCCGGCGCCCAGCGCGGGGCCCAACGTGTCCACCGACCCCGGCGTACCATCCAGACGCGGCACCACGTTCGGCACCGCCAGATCGCCAATACGCGGATCTTTTACGCGCACGATATTTTCCCGCGCGGCGTATTGCGCTTCCTCGAACAATTCATCAATCGCCGCGACAATGCCGCACGGCACCGACGCCCCTTCGCAGAGCGTCACGATTTCCTGCTGATCGAATTGCAACGTCCAGTCCGTGACCATGCCATCGACCCCGGCGCGGTCGGCTTCGCGCTGGGCGATGGTCCCGTACTTGCCGTCATTCGCGACCGCGCCATGCCCCATCAGTTCGACCAGCCGCGCATATATCTTGTCGTTGGTGCAGGCGATGGCGACCCAGCGGTCGTCCTTCGTAGGGTAATGGCTGTGCGGGCAGACATTCACCGTCGGCGCACCCATGCGTTGACGAACAAACCCCGTCTTGTCGTAAGCGGGCGCCAGTTCGTCCAGAATACGGAAAATCGGTTCATACAATCCAATATCGATGACCTGTCCGACGCCGGTGGATTCCGCCGACCGCAGCGCCATCAGCACGCCTATCGCGCCGTACATTCCCGACATGTAGTCCGCAAGCGTCGCCGACCCCGGCGTCGCGGGTGGGCGGTCCGGGTCACCCGACAGAAATGAAATGCCGCCATAGGCGTTGCCGATGCGCCCAAAGCCGGGTTTGTCCTTGTAGGGTCCGGTTTGGCCATACCCGGACACGCGCAGCATCACCAGCTTGGGATTAATCGCCTTGAACACCTCCCAGCCCATGCCCCAGCCTTCCAGGGTGCCGGGTCTGAAATTTTCGCACAATATGTCGCATTCGGCGATCAGGCGTTTCAGGATTTCCTGCCCGCGCGGATCCTTTAAATTCAGCGTCACCGATGTCTTGTTGCGCGCCTCGCTCATCCACACCAGGGTGTCGCCGCACTCGCTGACCGTACCGAGACGGCGGCACGGATCGCCCACGCCCGGCTGTTCGACCTTGATCACCTCCGCCCCGAATTCACCCAGCACCGTCGCGCAATAGGGCGCGGCGATATAGGTGGCGATGTCGAGAACGCGCACGCCCTCCATTGGTCCTGTCATTCTCAATCCTTATTATTTCAGGCGCGCAACGCCCTGTTCAACTCGCGTTAATGTCCGCCGCAACCTTACGCGCGCGGTCCGCCTGGGTCCGCGCCATCGCCGCGCACTCCCCGATATACGCCGTCGGGTCCAGCAATTCACGGACTTGCGCCGACGTCATGTGCGCCTGAACCTTGGCGTCGGCTTCTAGCAATTCCGTGAAATTTCCCGCCCCGGTCGCCGCCGCCTGGGCCGCGTCGTAGATCACGTCATGGGCTTCCTGACGCCCGATGGTTTCGCCAAGGCTCAACATCAACGTTTCGGCCATGATCATGCCGTCGGTCAGGTCCAGATTTTGGCGCATCCGTTCCGGATTCAGCGTCATTCCTTCAAGCATCATCGTCATGCGCGACAGGATATCGCCCATCTGGGCGCTGGCTTCCTGCAAGGCGTGGTTCATGGTGATGGAGGTCGTGCGGTCGGCTTCGTGCTCGGTCTGCATCGATTCCAGGGCTTGCGGGACCAGCGCGCGCACCTGCATCGCCGCCGCGATGATGTCCTGGGACAGTTTCGGGTTGCGCTTTTGCGGCATGGTGCTGCTGCCGACCGTCCCCGGCGGCACAGGTTCCTCGACCTCGCCGAATTCCTGTTTCATCAACGTATAGACTTCACGACCTATCTTGCTGCAGGTCGCAGCCATCAAACCCAGCAGGCACACATACTCCGCCTGATGGTCGCCCATGGCGCGCGAGGGCATGGGCATCGACGTCATGCCAAGGCGTTTCGCCACGCCGTCCTGAACCGCGTACCCCTTGCCGTCGAACGAGGCCAGCGTACCGGCGGCGCCGCCCAGCAAAACCGTGAAGATGCGCGGTTCGATCCCGCGCAACCGCTCCACATGACTGGCGATTTCAGCGATCCACACAGCGACCTTGTAGCCGAATGTCGCGGGCACCGCATGTTGCCCGTGGGTCCGGCCCGGCAGCACCATGTCAGCGCCGCGTTCAGCCAGATCGGCCATCGCCGTCAGAATATCCGCCAATTGGCGCAGAAAAATTTCGTGCGCCTGACGCAATACGATCAGATTTCCGGTCTGGGTGATGTTCTGGGTGGTCGCGCCCCAATGTACGTAATTACCCGCGTCGCCGTCGCACACCTTCGACAATTCCCACACCAGCGGCACCAACGGATGCGCAGTGCGGCGCAAACCTTCAATGATGGCGTCGCGGTCGAGCAGCTCCAGCTTGCATTTTTTAACGATTTCCGCCGCCGCGCCGTCCGGCACCATGCCCAGCTCCGCTTCGGCCAGAGCCAAGGCGGCCTCCACGTCCAGCCACGCCTGCCAGCGCGAATCCAACGTAAACAGATCCCGAATGCCCGGATCTGCGACCCGCAATGATGTCGGATTTTCTTCCATGCCCACCCCCTATAAATCTACCAAGACCCAACCATAACCCCGGCGTTGGGAGAGGGCAATTTCAAGGATGCGTTAAAGGTTATTCAAGGACGGTGCTAAAGCTTCAATGGCGCTTGACGAATCCTTCCAGTTTCCGGTCCTTGTCCTGCAACTGCCGCCGGGCGGCGCCGAAAGCGTCACGGATGGCGACATAAACGTCTTCGTGCGAATGGTCCTTGTCGTGATGGCGTCCCACGTTGATTTCCAGGCCGCCGGGTATCGTCATATGAATACGCGCCTCGAACAATCCGCCGTGAAGTTTGTGGTGGTTCGGCGCCTGGACGACGACGCGGCATGACGTAATGCGGTCGTGAAAGCGTTCGAGTTTACTGACCTCGTCTTCCACCCGTGCGCGAATCGCATCCGATGTGTCCATGCCTTCGAAGATAACTTCCAACGGAACCGTCATGTATGCCTCCTGCTCGTCTGTTTTACATAATAACAAGTCTACAAGACCTCTGCGCCGCCGCCATGAGCCAGATCAATCCCACGCGAGCGCATGAACGCCGTAATAGCGCCGTTAAAGGCCTGACAGGAGGTCGTAACCGGGCTAGAATTTGGACTAATCCTCCGCTCTATCAGGATAGGGACCGCGCATCATGTTGACGTCGCCGCCAATGCAAACCGCGATTATTCCGGTAACCCCGTTTCAACAGAACTGTTCGATCATCTGGTGCACCAAGACGATGAAGGGCGCGGTGGTCGATCCGGGGGGCAATCTGGACCGCATTTTGATGGTCGCGGCGGAAAAGCAGGTGACGATCGAGAAAATCCTCATCACCCATGGGCATCGCGACCATGCGGGGGGGACGGCGGAATTGGCGGAAAAACTCGGCGTGCCCATCGAAGGACCGCATATCGACGACAAATTCTGGATCGACAAGCTGGATACGGTCGAAGAAAAACCGGGTTTCGACGCGACCAAATCCTTCACCCCGGACCGTTGGCTGGAAGGCCACGACACCGTCACGCTCGGCGCGCTGACGCTGGACGTTCGGCACTGCCCGGGACATACGCCGGGCCATGTGATCTTTTTTCACGAACCGTCGCAATTGGCCATCGTCGGCGACGTGATCTTTCGCGGCTCGGTCGGGCGCAGCGATCTGGAGCGCGGCGACCACGACACCCTCGTGAAGTCGATCCAGGAACAACTATGGCCGCTTGGCGACGAGGTAATTTTCCTGCCCGGCCATGGACGGTTGTCCACGTTCGGTCAGGAACGCGAAGACAATCCGTTCGTCGGCGACGCCGTTCTGGGCAACCGTTTCGCCGTCGCGGACCCGGACGCGGGACCAAAGATGGGACCTTCTTTCGACGCTTGAGCAGCGCCGGTAATTAAGGCATCCTGCGGTCCTGAAACAAGCTATTGAACAGGGGGAGAGATCGATGTCGAAGGGTAATGGAAAGAGCTTGAAATGGGTTGGCACGCGTCCGATCCGCCCGGACGGCGTTGACAAGGTCACGGGCCGCGCGAAATTCGGCGCCGACACTTACAAGGCCGGCATGCTGACGGGCGCGGTGTTGCGCAGCCCACACGCCCACGCCCGCATAAAATCCATCGACACGTCGAAAGCCGCCGCCCTGCAAGGCGTAAAGGCCATTGTCACCGGCGCGGATTTCCCCGAACTGTCATCGGAATTCATCCCGGCGGGTGAAATGATGGTGAACTATCGCGATATGTCCCTCAACATTATCGCCCGCAACAAGGTCCTCTATGATGGGCACGCGATCGCCGCCGTGGCCGCGACCAGCGCCTCAATCGCGGAAGAAGCGCTCACGCTTATCAAAGTAGACTACGAAGTGTTGCCGCACGTCATCGACGTGGTCGAAGCGATGGAGCCCGGCGCGCCAATCCTGCACGACGATTTATTCACCGACGGCGTCGATCCCAAGCCAACGAAAGCGTCCAACGTCGCCAAGCGCATTGAAATCAAGATCGGCGATGTCGAGGACGGCTTCACCAAGGCCGATGTGGTTCTGGAACGCGAATTCAACACCCAGCCCGTACATCAGGGCTATATCGAACTGCACGCCTGCACCGCCAGCGTTTCCGAAGACGGGTACGCTGAACTGTGGTGTTCTACGCAGGGGCATTTCGTCGCGCGCGCCCATTGCGCCCGTTTGCTCGGCATGGATATTTCGAAAATCCGCGTCACGTCGTCTGAAATCGGCGGCGGGTTCGGCGGCAAGACGGTCGTTTATCTGGAACCCCTGGCGCTGGCCTTGTCGCGCATCGCGTGTCAACCGGTTCACATGGTCATGCCGCGCACGGACTTGTTCCGCGCCACTGGCCCGACCTCGGGCGCGAACATGGTCATCAAGATCGGCGCGACCAAGGACGGCAAAATCACCGCGGGCGAAGCGGTGCTGAAATTTCAGGCGGGCGCCTATGCGGGATCACCGGTCCAGCCCGCCGCCATGTGCGCATTTGCGCCCTATGATCTGGAAAACGTCAAGGTCGTCGGCTACGACGTCGTCACTAACCGACCCAAGGTCGCCGCCTACCGGGCGCCGGGCGCGCCAATTTCCGGGTTTGCGGTCGAATCCATGGTGGACGAATTGGCCAAGAAACTGGATATCGACCCGGTGGAATTGCGCCTTAAAAACGCAGCGAAGGAAGGCACCCGCGCCGCCTATGGCCCCAAATTTGGCCCCGTCGGATTGGTCGAAACCCTGAACGCGGTCAAGGACACAAAACATTATAAAACGAAGCTCGGCCCCAATCAGGGTCGTGGCGTCGCATCCGGGTTCTGGTTCAACATCGGTGGGGAAACCAGCGCCTCCATGATTCTCAACGAAGACGGCACCATCGAACTCACCGTGGGCACGCCGGATATCGGCGGCAGCCGCGCCTCCATGGCGATGATGGCGGCGGAAGAACTGGGCATCGACATGGCCAAGATTCGCCCGCGCATCGGCGACACCAGCAGCATTGGTTACACGTTCCTGACCGGCGGCAGCCGGGCCACGTTCTCCAGCGGCATGGCGGTGGTGCAGGCGTCGCGCACCATGATTGACGAAATGCGCGACCGCGCGGCGAAGATCTGGGACATTTCCGTCGATGCGGTCGAATGGGAAGACGGCCAGGCCAAACCAGCGGGCAGCAATGCGGGCGATTTTGAACCGATGTCGCTGAACGACCTCGCCAAGGCCGCGGGCAAGACCGGCGGCGCCATCGCGGGCCACGCGGAAATCAACGCCCAGGGCGCCGGGCCCAGCTTCGGCACCCATCTGGTCGATGTCGAAGTCGATCCGGACACGGGCCACGTCAAGGTTCTGCGCTATACAGCGGCGCAAGATGCAGGCAAGGCGATCCATCCGGCCTATGTCGAAGGGCAAATTCAAGGCGGCGCGGTTCAAGGCGTCGGCTGGGCGTTGAACGAGGAATATATCTATAGCGACAAAGGGCTGTTGGAGAATGCGGGCTTCCTCGATTACCGCATTCCCGTCGCGTCGGACCTGCCGATGATCGACGCGATTATTGTCGAAGTGCCAAACCCAACCCATCCCTACGGGGTGCGCGGTGTCGGTGAAACGCCGATTATTCCCCCCATGGCGGCCATCGCCAACGCCATCAATGGCGCGACAAACGTGCGGTTTTCCCAATTGCCGATGTCGCCGCCGGTTGTCCTGAAAGGCCTGTCCGACGCCCAATAAAGGCGGAACAAAATGGCGCGCGTCGTCCTGACAGGCGGATTGCTACGGTTCACCGAAGGCGAGGACTCCTTCGAACTGGACGCGCGCACCATTCGACAATTGTTTCGCCAGTTGGCGGCGCTTTACCCGGCCATTGAACCGCATCTGATGGAAGGAATCGCGGTCGCTATCGACGGCCAGATTTATCAGGACGCCTGGCTGGAGCCGATCCCGCCCGATAGCGAAGTCTATTTAATGCCACAAATTGCCGGGGGGTGACCCTAGTGATCAGTTGCCCCGCTAGCGACGAAGGAGAAATTCATGTCCGTATTTAAAACCCCCGTTTGCGACCTGGTCAAAATCGACTACCCCGTCTTCCAGGCTGGCATGGGATGGATCGCGAGAGCCGACCTCGCCGCCGCGGTATCGGAAGCGGGTGGACTTGGATGCGTCGGCGCCGGGTCGAGCATGGATGCGGACGAACTCCGCGACGAAATCCGCCGTGTGAAGGCGCAAACCAATCGCCCCTTCGGCGTGGACATTCTGTTCGCCACCGTTGCGCCCAAGGTCAACGAATCCGTTCGCTATACCGATAAAGTCGCGGCGATGGTGGATGTTGTTTTCGAAGAAGAAGTCCCCGTGCTGGTATCCGGGTTGGGCAGCCCGAAGGGCGTCGTGCCCGAAGCCAAGAAACGCGGCGTCGTCGTCATGTCCGTCGTCGGTGCGGTGCGTCATGCGCAAAAGGCCGTCGCCGATGGCGTCGATGTCATTATCGCGACCGGGTCGGATGGCGGCGGCCATGTCGGCGTCATCGGAACGTCGGCCCTGATTCCCGCCGTCGTCGACGCCGTCGATGTCCCCGTGCTTGCCGGGGGCGGGCTTGCTGATGGACGTGGCCTTGTCGCCGCCATGGCGTTCGGCGCGCAGGGCGTGTGGATGGGCACCCGGTTCATCGCCAGCAAGGAAGCCCGCGCGCACGACAACTACAAAAATAAGATCGTCGAGACCGACACCGCCGGGACATTGGTGACCCGCGCCCACAGCGGCAAGACCTGCCGACTGATCCGTAATGCGTTCACGGAAAGCTGGTCTGGGCGCGAAGCGGAAATCGAACCCTACCCGCTGCAGGCGATGAATGTCGGGCACCCGGCGTCGCTGCGCGGCCGGATCGAAGGCGATGTCGAAAACGGCGTTTTACCCGCTGGACAAAGCAGCGGCTTGATTCACGATGTTCCGTCCGCCGACGAAATCGTGCGCTCGGTTATGGACGAAGCCAAGTCGGCGCTCTCGAAATTAACCTAAGAGCGTGTCGCGCCGGAGACGCTGCAGCGTTTCCTCCAGCACTTGCAGGAAATTCGAGCGGTCCTTTTTGGAAAAAGGCGGACCGCCGCCGCGCACTTCGCCTGTATCGCGAAGATGCGCCATCAAATCCCGCGTCGCCAAAGCCGTACCGATATTGTCCCCGGTAAACGGTTTCCCGGTCGGTCCCATGACGCTTGCGCCCTGTTTCAGACACCGGTCGGCTAGGGGAATATCCGACGTTATCGCGACATCGCCGGACCCAATATTTTCAGCGATCCAATCATCCGCCGCGTCGAACCCGTCGGACACCACGACCCGATGGATCAAGGGGCTGTCTTCCAGACGCATCCAGCTATTGCTGACCATGTGCACAGGCGTTCCATGCCGGGTCGCCACGCGCAGTATTTCAGACTTTACCGGGCACGCGTCGGCGTCGACATAAATTTCCGTCACGGCGACTTATCCGTTTAGCGCCGACCAGACCCGTTCCGACGTCGCGGGCATATCGAAGTGATTGACGCCCTTTTCCCGGTTCAACACATCGACGATGGCGTTCATGACAGCG
>JABJJH010000324.1 GCA_018660965.1 Rhodospirillaceae bacterium
GATGCCCTGCGATTCCAAACACGGGAGAACGCGGTGCGAGACGAAAACGCCACTATGGAAAGCGCCACTGTGGAAAACACCACTGTTTTAGACCAGACACAGGGGGCGCGATGGCGGCGGGACTATGACCGTGTCGCGACGGCGCTCGCCTATCTCGACGATCATTTCGCCGAACAGCCGTCCTTGGAGGATATTGCCGCCGCCGCCGGGCTGAGCGCATTTCACTTTCAGCGGTTGTTTTCACAATGGGTCGGCGTCAGCCCAAAGAAATTCATTCAAAATCTGTCGTTGGAACAAGCCAAACTGTCGCTGGCTGACTGCGCCAGCGTGCTCGACGCTGCGTATGACGCCGGATTATCGGGGCCGGGCCGGTTGCATGATCTTTTTGTGACGAGTGAAGCGGTCACGCCGGGGCAGTTCAAATCGAAAGGCGCGGGGTTGGTGATACGATATGGTTATCATCCAAGCCCGTTTGGGGAATGTCTTTTGCTGGCGACGGACAGAGGCGTTTGCGGTTTGGCTTTTGTTATCGATGGCGATCGTGCGGATGCGCTTGAACACCTTTGTGCGGGATGGAGCGCCGCAAGATTCGAACACGATGACTCCGCGACTGGTGTTTATGTCGACCGAATTTTTGGAGGTCCGGAAGGACGACCCCGCGATGACGGCGCGCCGTTGCGGTTGATCCTGCGCGGCAGCGAGTTTCAATTGAAGGTCTGGCGCGCGTTGCTGGCGGTGCCGCCGGGTATGTTGACGACGTATCAGGATATCGCACGGCGCATTGGATACCCTGAGGGCGCTGCGCGCGCGGTCGGGCGCGCGAACGGGTCAAATTTGATTTCCTATTTGATTCCGTGCCACCGGGTTATTCGGAAATCCGGGGCCATTGGCGGATACCGGTGGGGCCGGGCGCGAAAGTTGGCGTTGATTGGCTGGGAGGCGGCCCGTCTCTAGTGTCCTGATCGAGAAATTCATTCCCTTGAATTTCTCGTGAATCAGCACACCAACTTATTGAAACTAGTGTGATTCAGATCCTGCATTTCGTCCCATATAATGGGACGAACTTCAAAACCATCACACTAAATCTAACCGGGAGCCGTTAGTCCAGCCCGCCCCAGGCGATGAAATGCGGATTGAGCATGGTTTTCTTGCCGTAGAGCATCGGCGCGCCGTCTTCGGTGGTGACGCGCCCGCCCGCCGCCGACAAAATGGCGTGTCCCGCCGCAATATCCCATTCCATTGTGTTGCCGAAGCGGGGGTAGATGTCACCTTCCCCCGCCGCCACAAGACACAGCTTCAGGGAACTGCCAGCGTTGCGAATTTCCGCAATGGGGCGATCCTTCAGGAACGCGGATAAGGTTTCGGGGTCTCCATGGCGGCGACTCGCCAGGACGGTGACGCCTTCTTCCGGTGGAACCCGGACCGAAATTGATTCAGGGGCCGCTTTACCCACTTGTCTGGTCGCGCCGACGCCAACCACGCCGGTGTAAGTGGTGTCCAGGGCCGGGACATAGATGACGCCCAGCTTCGGTTCCTTGTCGATGACGAGCGCGATGTTAACGGTGAATTCGTCGTTGCGGTTCAGGAATTCGCGCGTGCCGTCCAGGGGGTCGACCAACCAGAACGGCACCGTGTCGATATTGGGGATTCCGTCCTTGGAGACTGCTTCCTCGGCGACGATGGTGTAATCCGGAGTCAGTTCCCGGAGTTTCGGCAAAATGATGGCTTCCGCGCCTTCGTCCGCCGCCGTAACCGGGGAACTGTCGGACTTCCAGTTAACATCAAAATCGGTTGCGTAAATTTTCATGATTTCCGCCCCGGCGTCGTGCGCGATAGCGACAATTGCGGGCAGAAGGTCGGACAAATTTGGCATGGGAGAAGCGATCCATTTCATAGCAAGGCATGAGTGAAGTCGTTGTTGATAGGTCGAACGATGGCGCATGTCCATTGCGACCATGGGAAACAGGATCAATTTTTAGTTGGATACAACGAGGTGGCGGTGAATCGCCAGGCTTTAAAGCTGGGAGACCAATGATCCGCCGCCAATCCGGCTTTTTGTTTCAGGTGTGTGAGGAATTGCGGTTTCGTTGGCAGGTCTTCCCAGACCTGGGGTAAAAACACGGCGCGACGCCCTTGGTCTTCGATAATCAGGCCATCCGCGCCGGGACGAATTTGGTCGATGAAGCCCGTTTCGTTTTCGAACGTCATCTCTTCAGGTTTTCCCAACAGCGAAATCGACAGGGTCAGGGAATCCAGTTCGTCTTCCTGCAGCGGTGGAAACCGGGGATCCTTAAAAGCAGCGGCGTAGGCGTTTGCGACGACGTCGTCAATCAAGGCGCGGTGAGCGGTGATCGACCCGATGCAGCCTCGCAACGCGTCGTTTTTTTTGAAGGTGATGAAGGTCGCGCGCTGTTCGCGGAGCGCGGCAGGAAAGCTGGCGACATCCACCTCGGGCGGCGCGCCCTTGGCCAAACCTCGTTTTATCGCAGCGCCCGCCGATTGCAGTAATTGTTTGCCGTGCTCACGCAGCAGACTCCGGTCCTCATTCTGCGCACCAGGCGCGTCGAATAACCCCCAGGCGCCATAGCCGACCACGCGGTCTTTTCCGCCC
>JABJJH010000471.1 GCA_018660965.1 Rhodospirillaceae bacterium
AGGTTTCCCAGGCCGTCAACGCCTGCACCGCCGCTTGGGGATCGGCCATGCCGATGTCTTCATACGCGAAACGCAAAAGTCGCCGGGCGATGTAGCGCGGATCCTCGCCACCGTCGAGCATACGCGACAGCCAGTACAAAGCGGCGTCGCAATCCGATCCCCGAAGCGATTTATGGAGCGCGCTGATGAGGTTGTAATGGCTTTCCTGCCCTTTGTCATAGACCGGCGCGCGACGTTGCACCGTCGCCGCAAGCTCCGCCGGGTCCATCGGCTCGCCGGGTTTTAACGCAAACAATTCCTCGGCCAGGTTAAACAGGAAGCGTCCATCACCGTCGGCCATGGCGCGCAGGGCGATCCGCGCGTCAGGGTTCAAGGGCAAAGGGCGGGCTTGCGCGTCTTCCGCACGGACCAGCAGCGCCTCCATTGCCTTGTCGTCCAGCCGGTTCAACACGAAGACTTGCGCCCGCGACAACAAGGCTGCATTCAGTTCAAAACTGGGGTTTTCCGTCGTCGCGCCGACCAGAATGACCGTACCGTCCTCGACATACGGTAAAAAGCCGTCCTGCTGCGCCCGGTTAAAGCGATGAATTTCATCGATGAACAGTAATGTGCCGCGACCGGACAAGCGTTGCCCCTTAGCCCGTTCGAACACCTTGCGCAAATCCGCGACGCCGGAAAACACCGCCGACAGGGGTTCAAACGCCAAATCGATGTTATCGGCGATCAGTCTGGCGATAGTCGTCTTGCCGGTCCCCGGGGGGCCCCACAGGATGATGGACGCCAAACGACCGCCATCCACCATACGGCGTAACGCACCGTCAGCGCCCAGCAAATGATCCTGCCCGACAACGTCATCCAGTGTTTTAGGACGTAATCGGTCCGCCAGCGGGCGCGGGGCCGCGCTTTCGAACAGACCGGGTGACTCGCTCATTCGGTCACCTCGAACCCGATATTCTTGCCATTGCGGCGCACCACCATGCGCCACCGCGCAAATCGCTGCGCGGCGATCCGTTTCAAATCCTCCACGCGTTCAACGCGTTCGCCATTGACCTCGCGGATAATATCACGCGGCTTGAAGCCCAGACGTGCGGCGGTGGATCGCGCCGCCACGTCGAGGACAATCACCCCCGACGCCGCGCTATCGAAATTCAGTTCCTCCGCCAGGGCGGGCGACGCATTCCCCACCCGCGCCCCGGCGAACGGATTGCGCCCTGTCAGACGGGCGATATTACGCGGCGGGTCTTCGATGGGGGCCACCAACGCGAAAGGCACGTTCAGCGTTTCCCCCTTGCGGAAAACAGTCAAATCAACCGAGCCGCCGACGGGGCGCGTCGCGATGCGGAACCGAAGCGCCTCCACATCGTCAACATCATGCCGACCAACCGCGACCACGACGTCGCCGGGCGCCAACCCGGCCTGTTTTCCCGGACCCTTGTCGTGCAACCGTTCAATCAAAACGCCAACCGGACGGCGCAACCCCAGCACGCCTGCAATTTCCGCATTCACCGCCGAACCTGAAAAACTCAGCCACGGCCGCACCAACGGTTTGCCGCTGACCGCGCTTTCAATAATCGTGCGAACCATGTTGCTGGGCACTGCGAAGCCAATGCCAAGGGACCCGCCGCTGCGCGAATATATCGCCGTATTCACGCCGACCAAACGGCCGTTCATCCCGAGCAGGGCGCCGCCGGAATTGCCCGGATTAATCGCGGCGTCGGTTTGGATGAAAGATCTGAAATCACTGACGCCGATAGACGTACGGGCCAAGGCCGACACGATGCCGCTGGTCACGGTCTGGCCAACGCCAAACGGGTTTCCGACCGCCAGCACCAGATCACCGACATCTAGGTCATCGGAATTTCCCAATTCCAGAAACCGCAAGACTTCCCCCCGTGTGTCGATTCGCAGAACCGCAAGATCGGTTTTTTTGTCGGTAACGACGAGCTTCGCGTCGAATTCCCGCCGATCCGCCAGAACCACCGTTATCTCCTGAGCGCTTTCGATGACATGGTGATTGGTGACGATCAACCCGTCGCCTTTGACGATGACGCCGGAACCCAAAGATTTTTCCAATCGTTCCCGCGTGAACCCCCCGAATGGGGAATCGCCAAAAAATCGGTTGAAAAACGGATCGTCAAAAAGACCGCCGCGGCTTTGGCGACGCACCAATCGCTTCGCGTAAATATTAACAACCGCCGGCGCCGCCGATTTAACCAGAGGCGCGAAGCTCAACCTGATCTGTTCCCGCGATTGCGGGACCGATTGCGCCATCAATCCGGGCGCGACCACCAACAGGTTCAAGCCAAGGATTGCGGCGCCGATGTTTTTAAACAGAAATTGGTTCATAAACCGTATGTAATACGAAAGGGTCCGCAAAACGACAAAAAAGGGCGGCCCAAGGACCGCCCCAAAATCTTTCGATTTTAAATCTTGATGCCCGAGGCCCTATTCCTCCTCGGATACAAACTCTTGTTCCGGCCCGGAATCCAGTCCCTTGGCCTCCGGATCACGGTCCACCAGTTCGATTACCGCCATCGGGGCGGCGTCGCCATAGCGAAAGCCCGCTTTCAAGACACGCGTATAACCACCATTGCGCCCTTCGTAACGGGACGACAACGTGTCGAACAGTTTCGCTGTAATGCCATTATCGCGCAGCACTGAGTTGGCGCGACGGCGGGAATGCAGGGTGTTCTGCTTGCCCAGCGTGATCAGGCGATCAACAATCGGGCTCAATTCCTTGGCCTTCGGCAAGGTTGTCTTGATTTGTTCGTGCTTCAACAACGCGACCGCCATATTGGCGAACATTGCCTTTCGGTGCGAACTGGTCCGGTTAAGTTTCCGGCCACTCACGCGGTGCCGCATGATCCTTACTCCTATTCAAGTCATTCTTGCGTGCGTCAACGCCATTGAACGCATGCGGAACATGGTTAGTAGGGCTCGTCGATCTTCTTGGCGAGTTCTTCGATGTTCTCGGGCGGCCAATTGTTAACTTCCATCCCGAGATGCAATCCCATTTGCGACAACACTTCCTTGATTTCATTCAAGGACTTGCGACCGAAATTCGGCGTGCGCAGCATTTCCGATTCGGATTTTTGAACCAGATCGCCGATATAAACGATGTTGTCGTTTTTCAGGCAATTCGCGGAGCGCACCGACAGTTCCAATTCATCGACCTTGCGCAACATATACCGATTGAACGGCAACGTTTCGGCCGCCTCCTCGGCGACGCGGGCCTGAGGCTCTTCGAAGTTGATGAAGAGCTGCAACTGATCCTGTAAAATCCGTGCGGCGTAGGCAACCGAGTCATCGGGCGTAATGGTGCCGTCTGTTTCGATATTCATCGCCAGTTTGTCATAATCCGTCACCTGGCCAACGCGGGTGTTCTCGACCTTGTACGAAACCTTGCGGATTGGGCTGAAAACGGAATCGATCGGAATAAGACCAATCGGCGCGTCTTCGGGGCGGTTTTGCGCCGCCGACACATAGCCCGCGCCGTTTTCAACCGTCATTTCCATCGAAAGATGCGCGCCTTCGTCCAAGGTGCAGATCAGCGTGTCCGGGTTCAAAATTTCGATATCGTGACCGGTCTCGATCTTGCCCGCGGTCACTTCACCCGGTCCGTCCGCGTCGATGCGAATGCGCTTCGGGCCTTCTCCGTGCATCCGCAAGGCCAACCGTTTGATATTGAGAACGATATCGGTCACGTCCTCACGCACACCCGGAATGGACGAAAATTCGTGCAAAACGCCGTCGATCTGGATCGACGTCACCGCCGCCCCTTGCAGGGAGGATAGCAAAATGCGTCGTAGCGCGTTACCCAGCGTCAATCCGAATCCACGCTCCAGCGGCTCCGCAACCACGGTCGCGAAACAATTTGGATCATCGCCGGCTTCGACGTTCAGCTTGTTCGGCTTAATCAGAGCTTGCCAATTCTTCTGGATCACGGATGCGACCTCTCATTTCAGGTTATCGAACCACCCATAGGGGCTGTTCGTCATAGCCAAATTAAAAATCATAGGCGTTTCGGATTAACCGATACGCCTCGCGCAGTTTATACGCGGCGGCGTTTCGGCGGTCGGCACCCATTGTGCGGGATTGGCGTCACGTCCCGGATCGCCGTGATCGTAAAGCCAACCGTCGACAGCGCCCGCAACGCGGACTCGCGCCCCGAACCCGGTCCCCGAACGCAAACTTCCAGGGTCTTAACCCCATGTTCCTGCGCTTTTCGGCCCGCATCTTCGGCGGCGATTTGGGCTGCATACGGTGTCGATTTACGACTGCCCTTGAAACCCTGACCACCGGCCGAGGACCACGCAACCGCGTTGCCTTGAACATCGGTGATTGTGATCATCGTGTTGTTAAATGTCGCATTGACGTGCGCAATACCGGACGTGATATTTTTGCGCTCGCGCCTGCGTGGTCGCGTCGTAGCCTTAGCCATTGCCTGCGATCTCCAACTACTTCGTTACTTTTTTCTTGCCCGCGATCGCCCGCGCTGGACCTTTACGGGTCCGTGCGTTCGTATGCGTGCGTTGTCCATGGACCGGTAACCCTTTACGGTGACGCAACCCGCGATAACAGCCAAGGTCCATCAGTCTTTTGATATTCATCGCCTTTTCGCGACGAAGATCACCTTCGACGATGTGATCCTGGTCAATCGATTCACGAATGGTCAGGACTTCCTGGTCGGTCAGGTCCTGCACTCGCCGATCATTCGGTATCTTACACGATTCACAGATTTCC
>JABJJH010000320.1 GCA_018660965.1 Rhodospirillaceae bacterium
CCCAACGCGCGTTACCTGTTCGGGCGCACCGAATGGGAACACTGGAGCGACGAAAACCACCCACAAAAACGCGGTGAAGACATCATCGGCGATTCCGTTAAACCAATCGTTGACGCCGGATTGGCGGATTTGGTCGATTCCGATCACAAAATCACCGACGAAATCTGGCTGGAGCCAACGCCGGGTCATACACCGGGTCATGTCAGCGTGCGAATTTCATCACGCGGCGAAGATGCGCTGATCACCGGCGATTTCATGCACCATCCCTGTCAGATGGCGCGGCCCGACTGGCGCTCGGCGGCGGATTACGACGGCGAGTGGGCGGAAAAGACGCGAAACGAATTATTGCAACAATACGCCGACCAGCCCGTGCTGGTGATCGGCACGCATTTCGCAACCCCTACCGCCGGGCATATTCTCCGGGACGGCAATGTGTATCGGTTCAAGGTATAACTGGAATCTTTAGGCAGGCCGGTCGCCGCGCAACGTGACCCGGTGCATTCTGCGCCGCTGCCCATTGTAGTCGTTGAGCGCGAAATGTTGCGTACAGCGATTGTCCCAAACGACCAGGGTGCCGGGACGCCAGCGGATTCGGCAGGTAAATTCGGGCCGAACCGCATAATCGCTTAAAAAATTGATGAGCGGTTCGCTCTCCTCGACCGTCATGCCCTTGAAATTCGTCGTGTGCGCCCGACTGACGAACAGCCCCTTCTTACCGGTTTCCGGATGGGTTCGAACGACCGGATGTTCGGCGATGGAAATTTCCGAACTGTCGATAAATTTGTCCTTCATACCGTCCAGTTCTTTCATCTTTTTCGCGCGGCCGCCTTTGTAGTTCTGCGCCGAACTGTTCACCCCGACCAAACCGTCAATCATGCCCTTCATCGTCGCCGACAGGGTTTCATAGGCAAGCTGCATATTGGCGAACATGGTGTCGCCGCCGCTGTCCGGCACTTCCAGGGCGTGCAGGAAGGTGCCCATCGCGGGTTGGGGCAGATAACTGGTGTCGGAATGCCACCCGCCGCCAAAATTCACCGTGTCGCGTTCAGTTTTAAGGATTTCGATGACTTCAGGAACATCCGGCAAGGCTTTGATAAACGGATATATATCCGGTTGCCCAAAACGGCTGGCCAGCGCGACCTGATGTTCCGGCGACAAATCCTGTTCATGAAAACAGAGCGCCTTGTGGTCCAGAAATGCCTGATGAATTTCGTCGAATTCCTGATTGCCAAGGTCTCGGGACAAATCCACGCCCAGAATTTCCGCGCCCAATGCGCCCGCAATCGGTTTTACATCGATGGTTTGATACGCCATTTTGAATTCCTACCCGCGATTATCAATGACTGACTATATCAACCCATTCGGTTAATGCCATCGAAGGCTGCTGTTTTATAGCATTCCGCCAGGGTCGGATAGTTGAACACCGTGTTGACGAAATAATCGATGGTTCCCCCTAGCTGCAGCACCGCTTGTCCAATATGGATCAGTTCGCTGGCGCCTTCGCCCAGGATAGCGACGCCAAGAAGTTCACGGGTGTCCATGTGGAACAGCAACTTCAGCATGCCAATGGAATCGCCAATGATCTGACCGCGCGAAATTTCCTTATACGACGCCTTGCCGACTTCGTAGGGAATGCCCGCTTCGGTTAATTCTTCCTCGTTCTTGCCGATAACGGAGATTTCCGGAATCGTGTAAATCCCATACGGCAAGACCGTGCCGCTGTTGCCCGGGTCAACGCCAAACGCATGGCACGAGGCGTGACGTCCCTGCTCCATCGAGGTTGACGCCAGACTTGGGAACCCAATGACGTCGCCAACCGCATAAATGTTAGGAACCTCGGTGCAATAATTTTCATCCACGCTGATCAGGTCGCGGTCCACAACATCAATTCCCACGGTGTCGAGACCAAGCGTCGATGTGCAGCCTGTCCGTCCCACACTATACAGCGTGTTGCCGGCAAGAATTTGCTTACCACTATCCAGGCGTATACGAACCCGTTCCGCGCCCCGTTCATCCACACATTTCTCCACCCCGCTGACGCCCTCGCCCAACCGCAGCGTCATTCGGTTTTGGCGCATTTGATACACCAGCGTGTCGATGATTTCCGCATCGACGAAGGTCAGAAGCCGAGGCCGCTTGTCGATCAACGTTACCCGGACGCCCAGGGCCGCGAAAATGGTCGCATACTCCAGGCCGATGACGCCCGCACCGACCACGGCCATCGATTTTGGCAATTCCTGCAAGTGCAACAAGTCGTCGCTGGTGAAGATGCGCCGACCATCGAATTCAATGTGGCTGTCCTTCGTCGTCTCCGTACCCACCGCGATAACGACGTATTCGGTCGACACGTCACGCGAACCGCGCCCTTCCAGGCTTTTCAAACGCACCGTGTGTGGATCGACAAAGGACGCGTCCGCCGCGATCAGTTCGACGCCATTACGCTGCAATTGATGCCGGGTTGTATCAAGTTCATTGGCGATGACATGTTCCGTCCGGTAGAACAAATCCGCCATCGTGATATCGCTTTTAACCGCATAGGACGCGCCATAAATACTGCGTTCCTGATAGCCTGACAGGTGAAGGGCCGCTTCGCGCAATGTCTTGCTGGGGATGGTGCCGGTATTGATGCAGGCGCCGCCGACGACTTGTTTGTGTTCCACGACCGCCGTTCGTTTACCCAATTTCGCAGCCTGTATCGCCGCGCGCTGCCCCGCCGGACCTGACCCCATTACAACTAAATCGTAATCAAATTCGCTCATCGCACCCTCGGATAAAATGTCATCGCCGCACACCGCCCATCGGAATTACAATCCAGATCACAAGAGGTTCCGTTCCCGCAGCACTTCTTCTGCGACGGCGAAACTGTCGATGGCCGCCGGAATCCCACAATACAGCACCGATTGCAGCAACACTTCCTGTATCTCCTCAACCGTGCACCCGTTGTTCAAGGCGGAGTTGACGTGAATGCGAATTTCATGCGGACGGTTCAGCGCCGTCAACATAGCCAAACACAACATGCTGCGGGTCTTTCGCTCCAGTCCAGGCCGGGACCACACCTCGCCAAACGCATATTCTTCCGAAAGCGCGCGCAGCGGGGCGTTAAATGAATTCGTGCTGGCGTCCCTTTTCTCAAGATACGCATCGCCAAGGTTATCCCGGAGATATTGCCGCCCCGCTTCCCGCCGTTCATTCATTTTCGTTTCCCTACAAGCTATTTTAAGTATTTAAGGTGATGGTAAACTTTAAATATCATTTTAATTTTAACCAATTTCACTATTTATTTCCTAATATTTATTTAATCTGATCATTATGCCCTCAAGAAATAAAGTTATTCTGAAATTTAGTGAGCAAAGCAAAGGAACATTCGGCGCACGCCGAAGCGCCAAAGACTCCTTCGAAAAGGATATTCCTTGGGCAGTGTTACGTCACAGCGGATTTTAGAACGAAAAAAAGCCCCGCACGGAAAGCTGGCGATTACGCCAACACCGCGAGGGGCTATCTAGTGGCCACGCGAGGGGCGTCGCGTGGCAGGGGTAGGTTGGTTGAGAACAAATTAGCCGCAGCCTGTCCCATCAACGTCCCTTGTTTGGTGTATATTTTAGATATTTGGAAAAAAGCGACGCCAGACGACATCCCAGACGACTTCATTGTCGGTTTTGAAAATTGGAAATCGAATTCGAAATTTCACCCGCCATATCGGTCGCGGGACGATCCGGATTCATCGCCGCCAAAATAGCGTCCGACAGCGGCTTCATCAGCTGGAAGTCCTTACGTGGGGGTTCTTCGAAATTCGCGGCAACGGCTTCCGTCGCCGTGAGAAGGTTTTGGCACAAGTCGGAAACATGGGCGAATTCGGTATCCACAAGCCGCCCGCTGATATCCTTGGCCACAACCTGGATCCGATTGAGTTGCTTGCGGGTTTGAATATCGGTGATCTTGCCCTCGTAAGCTGGCAAAATCAAACCAAGCAAAAAGGATATTTCAAATGCATTACGGCGCAGCCGCTCGTCATTGACGTTGCGGATATTCTCCGCGATCAAGCGATCCAGATGTTGTATATCGACGGTTTGTCCCAATCGTTTCGCCTTCAAGGTGTTGGGGACGTCAATCAACTGAACGTTGCTTTTGTGAGAGGGATCCGTCCGGCGGTCCGGTCCAATATAGCTGCTGGTGACGAGGAACGGTTTGCGTTCCAGCATGATCACCTCCAAATGCCGCTTTAACGCATTGACCGACATCGGCTTCAAAAGCAGTCCATCCACGCCGCTTTCGATAACCCGTTTGATTGTTTTGGGTTCGGTGTCCCAAGAGGTCATAATGATTGGCACAAACGGGTTGGGACCCAATTGGTTCGTGCGAATTTCCTGGGTCATCTTGCAGGCGTCGCCACCGGGCAGGTCGACATCAACGATCATCAAATCCGGATATGAATTCGTCAAACGGCGACGCAATGTATCGCTGTCGCTGAATTCCTCGAAACTTTCAAAATCGAACGTCCGCAGGGTGCCACGGAGCGTACGCCGCGTTTCCGAGACGGGATCGGCGATAAAAATGTCAATTACCGGTTCATCAGCACTCGGCGACACACAAATATTCCTCAAAAATAAAGTTCAAACAGAATACAAAGAAAAGCTTTGATCGCAACAGTAACAGAATTAACCTCCACAATAACAGAATCAAAATTTTTCCTTGAGACTCGATTCTTTCTTGGAATTCCGTCCCGCTCAAAACCACCGCGAACGTCTGACTCTAAAATAAACGAACAGGTAAATACAAATAATGGCGGGGATATTTCCCGAACGGAGAAAAAACGCATGAAACAGGTTTGTTACTTTGAACGCCTTTTGAACGCCGAACTGTTCGAGCAGTTGATTACTCAGGACGGCGACATCGCGTTGTCCCGGATCGACAGGGACATGCCTGACTCCGAAATCGACGCCGCACTGTCCAAGGTTCATGGTTATCATACCCGCGGCAATCAGAGCTTGATTCCCAAGCGATATATTATCGACAGTAAATTTCTCGAAAAATGTCCGAACCTTGTCGCGGTTTCAACTGGCGGCGCCGGGTATGACTCCATCATCGTCGAGGATTGCACCAATGCTGGCATTCTGGTGACCAATCAGGCCGGATTGAACGCCGAAGCGGTCGCCGAACACGCCATCGGGATGATGCTGTGTCTCACCAAACAAATCGCGCAGGTCAACATGGCCATGCGGCGTGATCCGGATTTGGACCGTTTTGCGTTCAGAAACAACGATATGTACGGGAAAACGCTTGGCATCGTCGGCCTCGGACAAATCGGCGCGCTGGCCGCGCATATGTGCAAAACCGCGTTCGGCATGAATGTCATCGCGACCCATCCCCGCATTACGCCGGAACAAGCTGCCGAACGGAACGCGAGGCTGGTCGATTTCCCGGAAATTCTCGAACAATCCGACTTCGTGCTGGTCAGTTGCGGGCTGAACGATGAGACACGCGGTATGTTCGGCGATAACGAATTCGCGCGGATGAAACCAAGCGCTTACTTCATCACCATTGGCCGCGGCGGCATTCATGACGAAGACGCCCTCGCCCGCGCCCTAAGCGCCGGAGAGGTCGCGGGCGCCGGTCTGGACGTTTGGATGCAGGAGCCGCCGCCGCACGACCATCCGCTGCTTGGATTTGAAAATGTGCTGGCGTCACCGCACATCGCGGCGCTGACCCATGAAAGCGCGCAAAAAGCGATGACCGGCGCGGCGGCGCAATGGCGACAAATCTTGAACGGTGAATTTCCGCCGCGATGCGTCAATCCCACGGTTTGGCCGCAATACGCCAAGCGTTTTGAAGCGATCATGGGGCGTCCAGCAGCGAGCGGCCAAACCTAAATTACTAGATTAGGGTTGTGTCGTATACTATTGTTTTAATTGTTCTTTAAAACGAAACATTGGAATTTACGGGCCTTGATTTGGGCGCATAAATCTGTTGCGGCGGCGCGGTCACCGATCGTTTGCGTTCTAATCCGGTAAACGCGGTTGTTTGCCCCCCTGGATTCGCGGATATCAAGCGGCTCGACGTTTAATAAATTCCTAAGCGTCGCGCCAAGGTAACGTGCGGCCTCGTTCGCATTATCGCGCGCCGCGAAGGCGCCCAATTGCACTATCCAGCCGGAATTTCCGGGTTTTCTCAACGTGAGTGGTTTTGGCGATGAGGGCGGCGTCAACGTAATGGGCTTTCGTTTTAACGCCTCGGTTTGCGCGTGAATATCGGCTTGCGCGCTTTGAGCGGCGGTTTCACGCGTGACCGCGTGGTCCGGACCAAGCGCGGCGTTAAAAATATTCACCGCGCGGCGATATAGCCCCGCCGCCCTGTCAAGATTTCCCGCCGTTTCATGCACGGTCGCAAGGTTTTTCATGACGAACCCCGTACGAGACGCCATCGGCCCGAATTCCCGTACGGACATGCTCAAGGTGCGTTCCAGAAACGGAATCGCCGCCTCGAATTTTCCCGCCTTGAATAACGCCGTGCCTTGCCGGTGGTCCCTGGTGAGAGCCTCCGGCTGCCCGTAGGCATAAACGGGCGCCGTAATAAGGAGAAGAAAGACAAGCGTCCGGCAACGCCAACGGTGCAACCGCCCGGCGCCGCGGGTCATTGCCTCGTCACGGTTTGGCCCGGAACCAAGGCGCAAACGCCCATTTTCAACAACCAACCGAGGCTGCGCATGGCCCTTGGCGCGTCCTCGAACGCCGCGACCGCCACCGCGACGCTCACGCCGTCGCCGCGCCGCGATAATTGAATCAGTCGAACCAAAGACGCCGCATCCAGGAGTAAATCCGCCCGAAACGTGTTCATGCGCTGCGCGAGAATGGATTTCACATGATCATGGGAAGCGACCGCGACGATGCGATCCTCGCCGCCAAACGACGCCGACGCAAAGCCTTGAAACCCCGTAAAAGGATCCGGATACGAAGGGTGTGACAGACCGTCAGTCGGAACCGCGCCTGTTGACGCCGCCCTTATCGCCGACAATTCTGTCCAAAGTTCTTCGTAACGCGGAATAATGCGGCGCCAATCATACACATCGCGCGCCCGCGCCATGCCCGCCGCCCCCATGGATCGTCGTAAATCGTCATTTGAGGCCAGCGCCGTCATCGCTTCGGTCGTGGCTTTAATATCGACGCTGGTGCTGAGGCTGGCGCCCGCCAGATACTCGCCGTAGACATCCTCGCCGGTGAAATACCGCTCCGCCAGCTCGCGGCCAAAACCGGGTCCCGGCATGACTGTTGGCGCGGCGAAACCTTCCCGTCCCGGCGTGATGGCGTCGCGATAGCCGTCCCAATCGCTGATAATGACAGGCAATTCCGCCGCCATCGCTTCGATGGGCGTCAGCCCGAAGCTTTCCTGAATATTATCGGACAGGGAAATGAACATGTCGGCGCCGGCCCAAAGCCCATCGGGGAAATCGGGGTCGTCGTTTCCAACGAACCGGACATGCGCATGGTCGGAAAAAGCCGCCGCGGTTTCGCGGAAATCCACCTCAAAACTGGCGGGATGGAAATAACCGGAAAACACCACGTGAATCGGCCGGTCCACATTCAAGGCGGTTTGTTCAGCCGCCAGCAAAATTGGCATGGGATGTTGTTTGAAGGCGTAGCTCAAGCGGCCATGACACAAAACGACAATGGCGTCTTCCGTAACCCTGAGCGCCTGGCGTTGCGCGGCGCGGCGTTCCGGCGACGGTTGGAATTTATCCGTATCGATCCCCAAGGGAATAACCGGCAGCCTTACGGGACATTCGAACCGCGTTCCCATCCGCGCCGCCATAAACGCGCTCCCCGACGCCCACAACCGTTCAACAACGTCGCGGATGGCGTTCGAGGGGCAGATCAGCGCGTCCCAGGCCTGGGTTGGCGCGGTGAGGCAATCGCTCACCAGCGACATGGTCTGCGCGCCCGACATGGTGTGAACCAGACCGCACAGGCTGTACGCATTCGCGCCGAATTGTTGGCGCATCCACGCCAAACGCACCAGATCGGGGTCTTGCCGAAACAACGTTGCGCCATCGAGGTCGCCGAAACCAACCGGATGACACCGCGCCGCGTCCACATCCGCGCGCAGGGCGATGTCGCGCACAGCATCAAGACTGGCCCCGGAATCAACGGAAATTGGATAGATATCCTGTGCGCCATAGCGGAACAATCCGGTCAACAAGGACTCAACCGCGACGTCGATGCCTCGCTTCTCGCCACCCGGCGCCGTATGCGCCCCTGCGAAATTGATCGCGACGCTCATGGCGCCGCCTGTCTGTTCTGCGCGTTCATTCAAGGATTTATGCCTGAATGCGAAAGCCCGGTCTAGGCTACGTAGGCGGACTCCATGGCGCGGCGGACGCTAATGGTCCGGTTATCCCGCGCCGCGACGTCATCCCACGCGACGATCTGACCCGCCGCGACATCGCGCACCAGGGCGACGTTATACGCCAATCCAATCGGCAGGGCGCGGCGCGCCAGACTGTCCGCCGACGGCAATAATTTACCCCAGACCGTATAGCCGCCCTCGCCGTCCAGCGTCTCGCCCGCTTTCAGG
>JABJJH010000322.1 GCA_018660965.1 Rhodospirillaceae bacterium
CCAGTTTGCTTTCGCCCATGTTTACTTCCGCCCGCGCCCCAATTAGGGTCCAGCGACCCAATGACCGTTTGAGATGATGACAAGTATAAGCCAAAACCCGTCGAGGCGAATCCCGATAGCATTGTTCGCTGCCGTTTGCCTGTTGTTGGCCGGGTGCGTGACGAACACCGTAACGAACGGATGGGATTTTCGCAAATTCAACCCGAACGCGGGAACGCCGCCCTCGTCGCCGTCACCGGCGCCGGACGCACCGGCAAAGACACAAGAGCCGCCAGCCGTGGCGGCGACTCCGGCGCCCGACTCTATCCCCGCCCCAACGCCGCCGCTTCAAAACGATACAGCGCCGCCTGTCGAGCCTGCTAAAGCGGTTATTAACGTTGCCGGTGATGTTCCCGCGGGCGAGATGCGCGTCGCGATTCTGTTGCCACTGAGCGGCGCCAACGCAACCCTTGGACGGGCCATGTTGAACGCGGCGCAACTGTCGTTGTTTGAACTCGCCGACAAGAACTTTGTGTTGATGACCTACGACACGCGCGGAGACGCAAACGGCGCGGCGCAGGCTGCGGAAAGCGCGACGCGAGACGGTGCGGGTTTGATCCTGGGCCCGTTACTGGCGGAATCGGTCGCCGCCACGCGGGCGCGCGTCCAGGAAATTGGCGCCGGTTTAAATATCGTGGCGTTTTCGAATTCACGTGAAGTCGCGGGCGACGGCGTCTTCATACTCGGCTTTACGCCTCGCCAGCAGGTCGCGGCGATTCTCGATTATGCGGCGTCGGAAGGCGTGTCCCGCGTGGTCGCGCTTGCGCCCGATAATGGCTATGGCCGTGCGGTCGTCGACGCCGCGTGGTCGCACGCGGGCGGTTTGTCCGAGACGGTGTACTACGACCCCTCGGCCAGTGACTTCAGCGAACAAGTCAAGGCGTTGGCGCGCTATAATCAACGCCGAGGCGCCCTGCGGGAACACCGCCAGGCGTTGAGCGGGGCCGGCGACGCCGCGTCGCTGCGCGCGTTGCGCAACCTTGAACAACGCGACACCCTGGGCGACCCCCCGTTCGATGCGGTGCTGTTGCCGGATTCCGGAAAAAACCTGCGCACGCTGTCCTCGTTGCTGTCCTATTACGACGTCGATGCACCGTCAGTCCGATTGCTTGGGTTGCGGTCCTGGGACTTGACGCCCAATTTAGCCGCCGAACCGGCGCTAAACGGCGCCTGGTTCAGCGCCACGCCAGTGGAAGGCCGCATCGGGTTCGAGGCGCGTTACAAGGCGGCGTTCGGGGGGCGACCGCCCCGGCACGCCTCGCTCGCGTATGACGCAACGGCCTTGGCGATTGTATTGGCGCGAACGGTGGACGGCGCAAACGGCGACGCCGGGACTGCGTTCAACCGCGCCGCATTGATGTCGCGAAGCGGATTTCTGGGCGTTGACGGTGTCTTCCGCTTCCAGGCCGATGGCGTGGCGGAACGGCCATTTACGATATTCGAGGTCACGGGCGCGGGGATCGTCGTTCGCCGGTCAGCGCCGCAAACCTTTCAGCGGCTCACGAACTAAAATCAGTCAGGGCAATAAATAATCCAGAACCGCATTCAGGCGCTGCCGCCCGGCCGGGGTGGCGGATAAGCGGTTACCGTTGAGACCGAGCAAACCTTCATCGCATAACGCACTCAGGCGCGCCGGGTCGAAGGCGTCGTCGAAGCCTTGTCCCGTTTCCCGGCGAAGGCGCGCCTCCGGGACCCCTTCGGCAAGGCGTAATCCCATCAACATGACTTCCGCACGGCGTTGATCGATGTCGAGCGCTTCGCGTTTCTCCAAACCCGATCCGGTTTTTTCGACGCGGTCGAGCCAGCTATCGGGGTTGCGGAATCGGGTGATCGCCCATTTTTTCGACCCCAGCGACAAACGGCTATGCGCGCCCGGTCCGACGCCGACATAGTCCTGGTATCGCCAATACACCAGATTGTGCCGTCCGGCGGCGCCGGGTGCGGCGTGGTTGGATATTTCGTAGGCGGGAAGCCCGGCGGCGTCCAGAATTTCCTGGGTGACTTCATACAGGCCCGCAGTGTCATCTGCGTCTGGGACGGGCAATTCGCCGCGCCGCCATTTTGTGTGGAACACCGTGCCCGGTTCGATGGTCAATTGATAGACCGACAGGTGGTCGCCCGCCATGGATAGCGCGTCGCGCAGTTCATCGCGCCACGCCGCGATGGTCTGGTCGGGCCGCGCGTAAATAAGATCAAAGGAATAGCGGGGGAAAATTCGCGCCGCCAAATCGACCGCCGCGCGGGCGTCTGCGGCGCCATGCTCGCGACCCAAAAATTTTAACGCCTTGTCATCCAGCGCCTGGGCGCCCAGCGACGCGCGATTGATTCCCGCCGTTCGGAACGCCGTGAAGCGGTCCCGTTCGACCGATGTCGGGTTCGCCTCCAGCGTGATTTCGACGTTGTCGTCCACGCTCCAGTGATCGGCGATACGGTCCAACAGGGCCTCGACGATGGCGGGGGGCATGAGTGACGGTGTGCCGCCGCCAAAAAAAACGCTGGTCACATGACGTGCGCTTGATGGTCCCCCGGCTTCCTCGGCGGCGGCGTCAAGCTCGCGGAGCAGCGCTACGCGCCATCGGTCTTCGTCAATCGAATCGCGAACATGGCTGTTGAAATCGCAATACGGACATTTTGACAGGCAGAAGGGCCAGTGCACATAAACGCCGAACCCCTTTTCCGGCATAGTCTCCGCCTCGTTGTTAATTGGAGGCAAAGCAAGCCGCGACGAGGTCGGCGAACGCCTTGGCGCGGTGGCTCATTTGATGTTTTTCAATCGGCTCCATTTCACCGAAGGTTATAGCATGGCCGTCGGGTTGGAATGCCGGATCATAGCCGAAGCCCTTTTCGCCGCGCGGCGGCCAGACCAGAACGCCGTTTACGCGGCCCTCGAAGGTCTCCACATGCCCGTCCGGCCATGCGAGCGTCAGGGCGCACATGAACGCCGCCGACCGGTCAGTCTCATCGCCGAGTTCTTTCTCGACTTTCGCCATAGCGTCGCCGAAATCCTTGTTCGGTCCGGCCCACCGCGCGGAATAGATGCCGGGTGCGCCGTCCAGCGCGGCGACGGCCAGTCCCGAGTCATCGGCCAGCGCCGGTAGCCCCGACGCGTCCGTGGCGGCCCTGGCCTTGATAATGGCGTTTGCCTGGAAAGTGGCGCCGTCCTCGACCGGTTCGGCGAGGCCGAGTTCGGACGCGGCGATGGCCGATACGCCAAACGGGCGGATTAAATCGCCGATTTCCCGCACCTTGCCGGGATTGTGGCTGGCGATGACCAGCTTATCCCCAATGAAACGCCGTGCAGCGGTCATGAGACGCGGTTACAGGCCCAGCGCCTGTCTCTGCGCCACGACCAAATCCGTGACGCCTTTTTCGGCAAGGTCGAGCAGTTCGTTGAATTGACCGCGGCTGAAGGGATCGCCCTCGGCGGTGCCTTGAATTTCAACAATGCCGTTCGTCCCGGTCAGCACGAAATTGGCGTCGGCCTGGGCGGAGGAATCCTCGGCGTAATCCAGATCCAGCACCGCCGCGTCGTTCCAGAGGCCGCAGGAAATCGCCGCGACTTCGCCGGTCAGCGGAATTTCCGAAATCGCGCCCAGGGTCTGCATGTGCTTGAATGCGAGATAAAGCGCGACGTATCCGCCGGTAATCGACGCGGTGCGGGTGCCGCCATCGGCCTGAATGACGTCGCAGTCAACGCGAATTTGCCGCTCGCCAAAACCGTCCAGACGCGTGACCGCGCGCAGGCTGCGACCAATCAGACGCTGTATTTCCTGGGTGCGTCCGGAACTCGCCGCGCGACGGCGGTCAATTCGCGATTCCGTTGAACGCGGCAGCATGCCGTATTCGGCGGTGACCCAGCCCTTTCCGGTTTTGCGCAAAAAGGGCGGCACGGAATCGTCGATGCTGGCGGTGCACAGAACGTGGGTGTCGCCGAATTTTATGAGGCAGGACCCCTCGGCGTATTTCGAAAATTCCGTTTCAAGCGAAACAGGTCGCAACTCGTCGAACGCGCGGCCGGATGGGCGCATGGGGTCGTCTCCAAAATCGTTTACAAAACCGCGCGGAAGCTACTCTTTGCCGATACGCAAGTCCAGTGCGTGTCAACCGTCCGGCGCCCTTGATGCACGATGAAGGGGTTCCTACATTCCCCTCGATATGGTATTTCGCGGGACGATGTTTCCTGAACTGAACCAACGATCCAGAGATATCCTGAAACTGATCGTCGAGGCATATGTCGAAACCGGCGAGCCCGTCGGGTCGCGTTTGCTGTCGCGCCAGTTGGGCGCCGCGCTTTCACCCGCGACAATTCGCAACGCGATGGCGGATATGGAGGATAGCGGGCTGTTATACTCGCCGCACACCTCCGCCGGGCGCTTGCCGACGGATGCGGGATTGCGGCTGTTTGTCGATGGTATCCTCGAAATCGGAAATTTGACCGAACAGGAACGTGAAAATATAGAGGCGCAGAGCGCGGCGTCGGGCCGGACGATGCCCGAACTTCTCGAAGAAGCGACGATGTTGTTGTCGGGACTGTCGCGCTGCGCCGGGTTGGTGGTGGCGCCGAAACAGGAAACCGCGCTGAAACACGTGGAATTCGTGGCCCTGGGGTCGGGCCAGGCGCTGGTCGTGCTGGTCGCCGAAAATGGAATGGTTGAAAACAGGATCGTCGATCTGCCGCTCGGGTTGCCGCCGTCGAGCCTGGTCAAGGCCAGCAACTTCCTGTCCGCCCATCTGGTCGGCAAGACGCTGCAGGAAGTGGAAGACACGGTCCGCGCGGAAATGGGGCGCCAGCGCGCCGAATTGGACGCGTTGACCCAGGCCGTGGTGAAGGCCGGCGTCGCGATATGGTCCGAGGGTCGCAGTGGCGATGGGGTCTTGATCGTGCGCGGGCAATCGCACTTGCTGGACGATGTGACGGGGATTGCGGATCTGGAACGCATTCGCGCCTTGTTCGAAGCCCTGGAGGAAAAAGAGACGGTGTTGCGGGTCATCGAGAAAACCGGTGGGGCGGAAGGCGTGCAAATCTTTATCGGCGCGGAAAACGACCTGTTCGCGCAATCGGGATGTTCGGTAATCATTGCGCCCTTCGCCAACCGGGATGAACGGATCGTCGGCGCGATCGGGGTTGTAGGACCGACGCGGATGAATTATGGACGCATCATTCCGATGGTGGATTACACCGCGAAAATCGTTGGCGGCCTGGTTGGTTGACCGGACGATTGGTTGGCCCGATTTCGATTTTTCGGTTATTCAACGGGGGTTGAATAACCGGGCGTGACCAACCTTATAAGATAATTGAAATTTCCGGCGATATTCGTTCGGAGCGCACGACGAGGTAAAGAGGCATGATCGAGGACGACCCAAAACAACAAGAAGAAACCGAAGCCCCGGACGTTCAGAAAGCCGGTGACGCCGAAACGCCAGAAGGCGTCGGGACTCCGGAGCTTGAAGACGCCGCGCCTCAAGAAGACGCGACTCCTGTAACGCCGGAAGAAAGAATCGAGGCGCTGGAGAGTGAGCTGGCGACGCAGAAGGAACAGGTGTTGCGCCAATTGGCGGAAACCGAAAACGTGCGCCGCCGCGCCCAGCGCGAGCGCGAGGACACGATCCGTTATGGGGCCAGCGCGCTCGCCAAGGATTTATTGAACGTCGCCGATAATCTGCAGCGCGCGTTGCAGGCGGTGCCTGCCGAAGCACGGGAATCCGACGAGGTCATCAAGAATTTGGTGATCGGCATCGAGATGACGGAGAAAGAGCTGCTGACGGCGCTGCAAAAGCAGGGCGTGGAGAAAATCGAGCCGCTTGGCGAGAAATTCAGCTACGAAAAACATCAAGCGATGTTCGAGGTGCCGAATACCGGTAAACCGGCGGGCACGGTCGTGGAATTGATGCAACCGGGCTATATCATGCACGAACGTCTGCTGCGCCCCGCAATGGTCGGCGTCGCCAAGGGAGGCCCCGAATCCCCGCCCGGAGACGTGGATCATATCGACACGACCGCATGAATATCGGCAATTCCGGGTATTTGGGCGTAAAAAATACACATAAAATAATGGCTTCGGTTCTTGCGGGGCTTTGACTCCGAACTTATATAGCCGAGTGTCAGTTACAAAAACGCGACACAATTTCAAATTCGAATAGGATTTCCAGCGGCGCCGCGCTGCGGGCCAAAGGAAATTGCTGAAACGAGAGGTGTATACGATATGGCAAAGGTCATAGGCATTGACTTGGGAACCACGAACTCCTGCGTCGCGGTTATGGAAGGTTCAACCGCGAAGGTAGTCGAGAACGCGGAAGGTCAGCGCACGACGCCGTCCATGGTGGCGTTCACCGACGGCGGCGAACGGCTTGTCGGTCATCCGGCGAAGCGCCAGGGCGTCACAAACCCCGAAAATACGTTCTATTCCATCAAACGCTTGGTCGGGCGCCGGTTCGGCGACAAGGAAGTCGAGAAGGATATCGGCCTGGTTCCCTACAAGATCATGTCTGGCGACAATGGCGACGCCTGGGTTCAGGACACGAACGACAACACCTACGCGCCCAGCCAGATCAGCGCTTTTATTGTTCA
>JABJJH010000640.1 GCA_018660965.1 Rhodospirillaceae bacterium
CGGCGCGGAAGCACGCGGCGCTTTTGCGGGAACAAGACGAGCCGCACCCTTATCAAATTGAATCGCGTAGGGCTGGTCGCCGCCCAGTATTTTTACGGCGCCAGTGTCGACGTCAACAACGACATTGCGCACCCCGGCGACCGTTCCGATTTCCGATGGCGACCACGCCATGACCGGTGCAGCAACACTGACCGCGATCACAGAAGCGAGCAGAAACAGGCGCATGGCGCGCCTAAAAAGCGAGCGACTTGGTTTGAACGACGTTCGGCAACGCCGACACCGCATCAAGCAATGTGGATTCGACCGGTTGATCGACTTGGATCAGCGCGATTGCATCGCCGCCCGCCGTCATCCGCCCCAGATGGAAGCTCGCGATATTGACGCCGGCCTCGCTCATGGTCCGTCCCAAATCACCAATAACGCCCGGTTCATCCTTGTTGGTGATATAAAGCATATGCGGCGCGAATTCGGCTTCGATCTCGATGTCCTTGATATTGACGATGCGTGGTTTTCCGCCGCCAAACAAAGTCCCCGTGACGCTGCGCGATTGCCGTTCCGTTTGCACCGTCAACCGGATCAGTGTTTCATAATCGCCGGGTTGTTCGTTCTTCGATTCGGTAACGCTGATGTTGCGTTCGCGCGCAACCGCTGGCGCGCTGACCATATTGACGGAATTGAGCATCGGCGACAGCAATCCCGTCAACACCGCCGACACCAAGGGCCGAGTGTTCAGGCACGCGACATGGCCTTCGAATTCAATTGAGACAGTCTTGATTCCTGTTTCGGTCAATTGCCCGGCGAAACTCCCAAGGTTCTCGGCCAACTTCATGTAAGGCTTCAACTTGGGCGCGTCTTCCGCCGTGACCGACGCCATGTTAATCGCATTGGTCACCGCGCCGGTCAGTAAAAAATCCGACATCTGCTGCGCCACCTGCAACGCGACCTTTTCCTGCGCTTCCGTCGTCGCCGCACCCAAATGCGGCGTACACACCACGGCGGGATGACCGAACAAAACGCTTTCATGCGCGGGTTCTTTGGTGAACACATCAAACGCAGCGCCCGCGACCTGACCGGATTCCAGGGCCGCAACCACGGCGTCTTCATCGACCAAACCGCCACGGGCGCAATTCACGATCCGAACGCCTTTGCGCATCTTTGCGATGGAAGCAGCGTCGATGATGTTTCGCGTGGAATCGGTCAACGGCGTGTGCAGCGTGATAAAATCCGACCGCGCGAACAAGTCGTCGAGTTCGACCTTTTCGACACCCAGATCGGTCGCCCGTTCCGGTGACAGGAATGGGTCATGCGCGATGACGCGCATCTTCAAACCCTGCGCGCGATCAGCGACGATGGACCCGATATTCCCGCAACCGATCAACCCCAGGGTCTTGCTGTCCAATTCGATGCCCATGAACCGGGACTTTTCCCACTTGCCCGCCTGCGTGGATGCGTCGGCGGCGGGAATTTGGCGCGCCAGCGCGAACATCATGCCAATGGCGTGTTCCGCCGTCGTTGTCGCGTTGCCATAGGGGGTGTTCATCACGACAATGCCACGCTGGGTGGCGACTTCGATATCGATGTTGTCGACGCCAATGCCCGCCCGGCCGATGACCTTCATCTTGTCGGCTTTCGCCAATATTTCGGCGGTGGCCTTGGTCGCGGACCGAACCGCCAGACCATCATAATCGCCAATAATTTTCGCCAGGGCGTCGGGGTCAAGCCCGACCTTCACATCGACGTCGATTCCGCGATCCCTGAATATTTCAGCGGCGCGCGGACTAAGGTCGTCCGAAATCAGGACTTTTGGCATTCGATCACCCTTTCAGAGCGCATTAATTTTTATCAATCGGCAGCGGCGGATTCGAATAATTCGCCATAGCTCCATTCAAGCCAGGGCGTTAACGCTTCCATGTCGCTGGCCTCGATCGTGGAACCGCCCCAAATCCGCAACCCGGATGGCGCGTCCCGGTGCGCCGCAATGTCATAGGCGACGCCTTCAGCTTCGAGCAACCCGGCCATGCGCTTTGGCGCGGTCGCCTTATCGGCGTCGCTCAATGGACAATTGTCCGACAAGGACAGACAGATTGACGTGCTGGACAGCGTCGCGGGGTCCTGGGCCAGAAATTCAATCCAGTCCGTTTTCGCCACCCAGTCGCGGATGACGTCCAGATTGGCTTGCGAGCGGCCGATGAGGCCTTTGAGGCCGCCAACCGATTCCGCCCAATTCAGCGTGTCGATGCAATCCTCGACCGCGAGCATGGACGGCGTGTTGATTGTTTCGCCCCGGAAAACGCCTTCGTTCAATTTACCGCCCTTGGTCAGCCTGAAAATTTTCGGCAACGGCCAGCTTGGCGTATAGGTTTCAAGACGCTCCACCGCGCGTGGCGACAGCGCCAGCATCCCGTGCGCCGCTTCGCCGCCGAGGATTTTCTGCCAGGACCACGTTACGACATCCAGCTTGTCCCACGGTAAGTCCATCGCGAACACCGCCGACGTCGCATCGCAAATCGTCAACCCTTCCCGGTTGGCGTCGATCCAGTCGCCATTCGGCACACGGACGCCGCTGGTCGTCCCGTTCCAGGTGAACACGACATCGTGGGAGAAATCCACCGCGCCAAGATCAGGCAACAAGCCGTATTCCGCTGACAGAACCCGCGCATTTTCGAGCTTGAGCTGTTTTTCAACGTCGGTCGCCCAGCCAATGCCAAAAGATTCCCAGGTCAGCATATCAACGCCGCGCGCGCCCAACATCGACCACAGCGACATTTCAACCGCGCCGGTGTCCGACGCGGACACGATAGCCAGCCGGTAATCGTCCGGAATACCAAGGATCGCCTTGCTGCGATCAATAATCGACGCCAGTTTCGCCTTGCCCAACGCGGAACGATGCGACCGGCCCACGGCGGCGTCTTCAAGACATTCCGGCATCCAACCAGGGCGTTTCGAACAGGGTCCCGACGAAAAATTAGGGTTCGCCGGCCTGATATTCGGCATTAACATATTGATATTCCTTGTTCATGGCGTCCGCCCCGGTTGGTATTTTCAAATAGGCCAACCCGAGCCGCGCGACTTTAGGACTCCGCCATTCCTGTCGTCAACGCTGTATATGCTGCAGCGCAAAATAAATTTACATGCGTCCCCTCGTCGCAGCGTGACAAAGCCAGTCTCGCAGCGCGCCAATGCCTGTGTCACGGCGCGCTAAAGCCCGTACCACCACGGCGCGAACAGGCTAAAGACAACCCACAACAAAACGATCATCGGTGATCCGACACGGACAAAATCCGAAAATTTGTAATGGCCCGGCCCCATCACCAACAGATTGGTCTGATAACCGATTGGGGACGCGAAGGCGCAATTCGCCGCGAACACAACGGCGACTGCGAAGGGTTCCACCGGCGCGCCCACCGCATGGGCGATCCCCACCGCGATGGGCGTGAACAAAACCGCCGTCGCCTTGGTGCTGAGGACGTTCGACAACACCGCGACCAACAGGAAAAACGCCGATAACACGACCGGCGTCGGCGCATTTCCAAGGACCATCAGTAGTGAATTGGCGAGAAAATCCGCGCCGCCGGTTTCCTTGAGCGCGGCGCCGAGCGCCAACGCCGACGCAATCAGAAACACCAATTGCCGGTCCAGTGCGCGAATTGCTTCACGAACATTGACGACGCCCGCCGCGACCATGGCGACCGCGCCCGCAAGCGCGCTAACCGCGATGGGCAACAGACCGGTCGCCGCCAATCCGACAACCAGAAAAAATATCAAGCCTGCGCTTTTGGCGTGATGGGTTGCGGGAAGATTTTCCGCCGACCATTCCATCAGCACGACATCGTGAACGCCGCGCAGCGCCAGAACATCGTCGCGTTGACCCTGAATAAGCAACACATCGCCCGCCGCCAGAGGAATTTCGGTCAACCGCTGACGCAAAACATGACTGTTGCGCTCGATGCCAAGCACGACACAGTGATGCGCGTCGCGAAAATGAATTTCCTCCAACGTCCGGCCCAACAGCCCCGATGTCGGCGTCACCATCGCTTCGGTCAGCATCTGGTTGCCGACGTTCCACCGTCCCGCCGTTTCGTCCTCGCCCGAATCCTCGCGCACCGGATGCAAGGCGGACGGATCGCCCTTCGCCGCCGCCAACAACGCCTTGCGGGTTGCGTTGACCACAAGCACGTCGCCAGGCTTCAGGGTAAAGTTCGGCGTCGTCGGCAGATAGGACCGTTCATCACGTTGCACCATGAGGATGCGAATTTCCGCATCGTCCGAAAACGCCTCGCCAATCGTTTCCCCGCTATGCGTGGAGTTTTCCGTCAGCGTGATTTGCGCGACAAACCATTTATCGTCCCCTTGAAATTGCTGCAACGGATCGGTCCGGTCCGGCAATAATCGCGGCGCAATGGTCAACAAGTAGACCAACCCGACCCCGGCAAGCAGAAGCCAGGGTA
>JABJJH010000200.1 GCA_018660965.1 Rhodospirillaceae bacterium
AAAACAGGCGTCGCAGTATTGTGGTTGGTTCTGGTTCCGGCCCTGGTGGCCCATGGCGCGATAAAGACCATCCATAGAGACAAACGCCAAGGTGTCGGCGCCGATCAATTGCCGAATCGCCTCGACATCGAGTTTGGAGGCGAGCAATTGTTCCCGCTCGGGCGTATCGACGCCGTAATAACATGAATGACTCGTCGGTGGACTGGACACCCGCATATGAACTTCCTTCGCCCCGGCGAGACGCATCATCTCAACGATTTTTTTCGACGTCGTGCCGCGCACGATGGAATCATCGACCAGCACGACCCGTTTGCCTTCAACATGGGCGCGGTTGGCGCTGTGTTTCAGTTTAACGCCCAGGTGGCGAATTTCCTCCGACGGTTCGATGAAGGTGCGACCGACATAGTGATTACGGATAATGCCGAATTCGAACGGTATATTGGAGGCTTGGGAAAAGCCAAGCGCGGAAGGGACGCCGGAATCCGGCACGGGAATGATGACATCGGCGTCGACGGGCGCTTCTTTCGCTAACTCAACACCGATGCGTTTGCGCGCGTCGTAGACCGAAAGGCCCTCGACCACGCTATCCGGGCGGGCGAAGTAGATGTATTCGAAAATGCAAAACCGCTGTTTTTGTTGCGGGAACGGCCAGTGGCTTTTCAAGCCGTCCTTGGTGATGACCACCAATTCTCCGGGCTCGATGTCGCGGACGTAATCGGCGGCGATAATATCGAAGGCGCAACTCTCCGAAGCCAGGATATACGCATCCCCAAGCCGCCCCAGAACCAGCGGCCTGACGCCCAATGGATCGCGGACGCCGATCATGGAATCCTGGGTCATGGCGACGACGGAATAGGCCCCCTCGATTTGTCGCAAGCTGTTGATCATGCGTTCGACGGGCGCGCCGCGCCGGGTCGCCATCAGGTGAATGATGTTTTCGGTGTCGGTGGTCGACTGAAAGATGCATCCATGGCTGACCAAATCCTTTCGCATCGTCGCCGCGTTGGTCAAATTGCCATTATGGGCGATCGACAAGCCGCCAAATTCCAGTTCAGCGAACAACGGCTGCACGTTCCGTAACATGGCTTCGCCGGTCGTCGAATACCGCGTGTGGCCCATTGCGGCGTGTCCCGCCAGGCGATCAATGACGCGCGGGTCGCCGAAGATGTCGCCGACCAACCCGATTTCGCGGTGGGCGTGGAACTGCACTTCATTGCAGGCGACAATGCCGGCGGCTTCCTGTCCGCGATGTTGCAGGGCGTGTAATCCAAGTGCGGTCAGCGCGGCCGATTCCGGGTGCCCGAATATGCCAAATATGGCGCATTCTTCGTGCAGGCTGTCATCGTCATAGGGGCGTGTCGTCACCATAATCCTGCTCGCTCATTGATTTCCGTTGATAAGTCGCTGCAACTCGCGGCGTTCCTTGCCGGTATACGCGCTCGGCGGCGCTTTGGATGCATTATTTGTCGAGTCGCCCGCCGATCCGGATTTTTCGTCCAGGTTCCGCAGAAGCTGTTCGGCTTGCATCACCTGTTCTGATTTTTTCGCTGCATCCTTGGTCGCCTGCTGGATATTTTTCTGCACGTCTTCGGGGAGCCATCGAATGATCAGTCCCGCGCCGTCGCGGACAACCGGAAGCGCCCGAGCGTCCGTGACGAATGTCGGCAAATCCTTTTCGACCCAAAACCATGTTGCGGCGATGTAGGCAACGCAAACAATCAAGGCGCCGCGTGCGGCCCCGAACAGGAACCCAAGAATTCGGTCGACCGCGCTTAGCGCACTGTCTTTCACGCGTTTGGACAAGGCGTGGTTGACGAAGGTTAATAAAACCAGCGCGCCGAGAAATAGCCCGACGCCGGTTGTAATGTCGGCGACCGCGCCGCTTGATATGAAATCGCGCGCATAGGGGCTGACATAGCGAAAACCGAAATAGGCGGCTAGACCCGCGCCGAACCACGTGCCCAGCGACAACACTTCCCGCGCGAAGCCGCGAAAATAGGCCAGGAACGCCGACAACATAAGGACGAGAACGATAACGATGTCGGTGGCGGTGACGGACAGGTTTTCCATTCAACCTCCCGCGATCCGCGCCCGTTGCGGCGGTGTTCCGGACTCGACGGCGGCCCCTTGGGAGTCGCCGTCAAAAATGCCGAGCAATTCGACAATTTCAGACAGTTCCGTTAACGCCACGCCGCCAGGTTTTGATTTGCCTCTGTGGCGGGGGGTCAAGGCGCGGTTGAAGCCAAGTTTGCTGGCTTCTTTCAAACGCGCGTCCATCTGGCTGACGGGGCGAACTTCACCCGATAGGCCTATTTCGCCGAAGACGACCATGTCGCGCGGCAGAGCCTGGCCGGTTTCCGCGGACATCAACGCCGCCGCCGCCGCCAAATCGGCCGCCGGTTCACTGACGCGTAATCCACCGGCGACATTCAGATAAACTTCCTTGCCGGAAAACGATACGCCCGCACGCGCCTCCAACACCGCCAGGATCATCGACAGTCGTCCGCTATCCCAGCCCACCACGGCGCGGCGCGGGGTTCCCATGGGCGATGGCGCGACGAGTGCCTGCATTTCCACCAGAACGGGGCGGGACCCTTCGACGCCTGCGAACACCACTGCGCCGGATACATCGCCCTGGCGGTCCGCGAGAAACAGCGCGGAGGGGTTCTTCACCTCCATCAAACCCTTTCCGGTCATTTCGAACACGCCGATTTCATCGGTCGGGCCGAACCTGTTTTTGACCGCGCGAAGAATGCGGAAATGGTGGCCACGCTCGCCTTCGAAATAAATGACCGTATCGACCATATGCTCCAGCACCCGCGGACCGGCGATGACGCCGTCCTTGGTGACGTGGCCAACGAACAGAATGGCTATGTTACGTCGTTTGGCCAGGCGGATCAGTTCCTGCGCCGATGCCCGAACCTGCCCAACGGAACCGGGAGCGGAATCGAACGCGGTGACGTACATTGTCTGAATGGAATCGATCACGACGACGTCGGGCGGGTCATCGACGTCAAGGGTCGCCATGATGTCGCCGACATTCGTCGCGGACGCCAACGAAACAGATGATTTTTCAACGCCGAGCCGGGTCGCGCGCAAGCGGACCTGATCGATGGCTTCTTCGCCGGAGATGTAAACGCAGCGGGCGTCCTTCGCGAGCCCGGCGACCGCCTGTAACAACAGCGTTGATTTGCCGATCCCCGGGTCGCCGCCAATCAGGCTGGCCGAACCGCCGACCAGACCGCCGCCGGTCACGCGGTCGAATTCCTGAATGCCGGTTTTTTTGCGTGGCGCCGGGGTGGACTGACCGTCCAGTGAGACGAATTCGATGGCGCGGCCCTTCTTGCCGCTATGGCCGCCCTTGCCGCCGATTGGCGCGACGTCGGCAGCGGCGAGAGCGGCCGCTCGAAGAACACGCGCAGCTCGCGCTCCATGCGCGGCACGAGCTCGTCGCCCAGCGGCCGCACGTTGGCGGCGATGGCGAGCAGCTGCGCGTCGGCCAGCCCGCTGCCCGGCGCGAACAGTGGCGTCAGCTGCTTGACGTACG
>JABJJH010000209.1 GCA_018660965.1 Rhodospirillaceae bacterium
AAATTCGGCGCGCCGCCCCATGGCGGCATCGCGCCCGGCGTTGACCGGATCGTTATGTTGCTCGCCGATGAACCTAATATTCGCGAAGTCGTGGCGTTTCCGATGAACCAACAGGCGCAGGACTTGATGATGGGAGCGCCGGCATCGGTCGAATCAGAGCGATTACGAGAGCTTCATCTCTCAGTCAGACTTCCGCCAAATAAAGATTAAATGCAATGAAATGAAAGATTTACTTGAAAAAATTTACTTGATATTAACCCCTCAAAGGTCTTAATGTAGACCCATAATTCAATGGGCGTATCTAAGGAAGGGCTGAAACGTGTTGCTTCGGATCGCTGTATTAGGAGGGACGGCGTTGCTGCTTAGCGGCTGCCTCCCGCCAGTGTTACAAGTTGCATCGTGGACGGTGAGTGGCGTCAGCTATATGTTCTCCGGTAAAGGCATCGGAGATCATATGTTGTCGCTTGCGGCCGAACAGGACTGCGCGACATGGCGCGTTCTCCAGGGAAAGCGCATCTGCGTGGATTACGACAAAAAGTATGAAAACGGCTGGGAAGCCGTCGCATCGACGTTCAAGGCGCCGACAGACGGTTCGGTGGACAATCCTCAGGACGACGTGACGGATTCGCCGGTTCAGGTTGCTTCAGCGGCGGATGAAAGCGCATTGTTAGATACGGCTTATGATGACGATGGCGCCGTCGCCGTCATTGAAAATGAGACGAACGAGCCAAGTCTACCGAACAATGTGGCGGCGATCGCCACGGTCAAGGAACTGGAAAGTATTGCGCCAGCGGCGGGTCCCTCCAAGGACTTGACGTCAGTGGACGTACAACCAGAAAAAACTCCTGAAAAGACAGCGGCTGTAGCCAACGTTAATCCCACTCTCATGGTGCCTGTGTCTGTAGAAGACGGGACGGACAACGGAATTTATCTGGTCATCGGAAGTTTTCGCAGTAACCAGCGCGCGATAAAATTACAGGCGCGCCATACCGACATGGACACAGCGATTATGCAGGCGCGCATTAGTGGCAAGTCACTTTATCGCGTCTTGGCGGGCCCTATCGGTAAATCCGATTTGACCGCCGCGCGGAGAACTTTGTCGAAAGGCGGCGTCCGCCACAGTTGGGCCGTTCGTCTTTGCAAGGCGACATTAACGCCGACACCCTGCGTGTCTTCGGTTCAGCAAGCCTCACTCCGTTAAGGCCGGGATAACCGCAACCACCGGTCAAGTTAGGGGTCAGGTTAGGACGCGAAGACGCGAACGCTGTTTGTTCGCGTACATATCTGAATCCGCTTGATTGAATAGTTCGGATGGGCAGGCTCCGGGACCATACGGTTCCGCGCCGATGCTGGCCCGCACTTGAATGCGCTGTTGGCGCCAAGGCGCGACCAAATCGTTTAGCACGGTGGATATTATCCGGGATCGCGCCATCGCCGGTTCGGGGGCGGTTTGGTTGAGCAACACGGCAAATTCGTCGCCGCCAATCCGCGCGACGTCATCGACCTGCCGGACGCATTGACGCAACACGTTTGAAACTGTCTGCAGCACGAAATCGCCTGCCGCATGGCCGTGTGTGTCGTTGATGGATTTAAATCCATCAAGGTCGATGATTATAAGAAGGCCGGTTTCGCCATACCGCTCCGAACGCGTTAATGCGCGGCGCATGGCGTCGGTGAATCCGCGACGGTTCAGCAATCCAGTCGCTTCGTCGGTTACGCTTAACTCACGAAGACGTTCGATCTCGGCTTCTTGCTCTGCGACCCGGTGTTCCGCTTCGCTTGCGGCGGCGATCGCCGCCTCCAGTAACTGACGAAGCGCGGGCTCCATGCTTTCGTTCCGGGATGCGTCCTCTAGAAGGCGGGCCGCTATTTGGTTTGACTGATCGTTATGAGATTTTGCGCACGTGACCTTTGTTTTGATCTTGTTGGGATGCGTCATTGGTACATTCATTCTGTCTCTCCTGTGACCGCGTTTTCGGGCCGTTTGATCAGGAGAGTCGCAAGTGATGTGCCATGCCATAACTTATTGATTTATATATATTAAATATACCTTAACCATGTCCGGAGCATCGGCGCTCGGAATCTTCTGCCCGAACGCTCGGAATCTTGT
>JABJJH010000282.1 GCA_018660965.1 Rhodospirillaceae bacterium
CAAATGCACCACGTCGTCGGGAATTTCACGCGCCATTTCGTCCCATTTGCCCGCCTTCGACAACCGGTGCAGCGTGCCGCCAAGGTCGGTCAGGCCGTGCAGCTCGAACACAGGCCAGTACGTCCGCGTCGATCCATAAAACGCGACCCGGTAGCGCACATATTCGAAAATTTTATTGACGGTTTCCTGATCCGGCCCCGTGACGATGAAGCCGCCGCCTGAAATCTCGAAATTCTCACGCGTCAGGTTGGACTTTTCCATACCCTCGCCGATCCGCTTCATCACCACCTCTTCGACATAACGCCGCGTGCAGAACGGATGCAGCTGCGCGCCGTCGCAATACCGCCCGGCGACCCGAAGCATCGCCGGGCCCACCGCCGCGATAGTGATGGGCGTCATCGGCAGATTGGTCTTTTCAGGCACGAAATGCGGCGTCATCAACGTGAATTTATAATGGTCGCCGACATAGTCCAGCGGCGCGCCGGTTTCCCAGCACCGCCAGATCGCCCGCAGGGATTCAACGTATTCCTTCATGCGCGGCGCCGGCGGCGTCCAGGGGACGGAAAACCGGCGCTCGTTGTGGCCCTTCACCTGACTGCCCAGACCCAACTTGAACCGGCCACCGGACGCCAGTTGTAAATCATGCGCCATGTTGGCCACCGCCATCGGGCTGCGCGCGAAGGCGATGGCGATTCCGGTCATCAACTCGATGCGTTCCGTCGTCGTCGCGGCGATGGCGAGCGGCAGAAACGGGTTGTTCGAATTCTCCATCGTGGCGAGGCCATCGAACCCGGTTGCTTCCGCCGCCTGGGCCGCCGATTGCGTTTGGTTCAAATTCTTCTGCGATAACCGTGTCATGACCCGCATTGTCTATTTCTCCGCGTTCGATATTGTTTCCTAACGTTCAGTGTGAGGATGAAAAGGGAAACACGCAATATGAACACGATGAAATACGGCTTGTTCGTCCGCAGCCAATATCCCGACAACGACGACATGAGCGTGCGCTTCGAAGAGCTCATGGAGCAGGCGCGACTGGGTGAAAAACTCGGCTTCTCCAGCATCCTCAAGGGCCAGCATTACGCCGGGTACCCACTTCAGGAATTGCAACAGGTGCCGTTCCTCGCCCGCGTCATGGCGGAATGCCCGTCGCTGAGCCTGATTACCGGCATCGTGCTATTGTCGTTGCACAAACCGCTCGACATCGCCGAACAACTGGCGACCCTGGACATCATGTCGAAAGGCAAGCTGATCTTCGGCGCCGGACTTGGCTATCGCGATGTCGAGTTGAAGGCGTTCGGCACCAACATGGCGGAACGCGCATCCCGGTTCGAAGAAAATCTCGACGCCATCGTACAACTGTGGACCAACACGCCGGTGACCATGAAGGGCTCGCATTTCGAACTCGACAACGTCACCCCGTCGAGCCGCCCGATGCAGAAACCGCGCCCGCCCATCTGGATCGGGGCCAACGCCGACGTGGCGGTGGAACGCGCCGCCCGCCTGAGCGACGCCTGGTTCATCAACCCGCATCAACGCCTGGACACCATCGAGCGCCAGCTGGAAGTCTACAAACGCGCCCTCGACGCCGCCAACAAGCCCTTCCCCGACGAACTGCCGTTGATGCGCGAACTCTTCGTCGCGCCGACCCGCGAGGAAGCCAAGCGTCTGGCGCAGCCGTATCTGGAGGAAAAATACAAAATCTACAGCCAGTGGGGTCAGGACAAGGCCATGCCCAAGGGCGACGACGATCTGTCCATGGCGTTCGACGAACTGGCCGACGGACGCTTCATTTTCGGGTCGCCGGACGAAGTGACCGAACAGATTATCCGCTTCAACAAGACCCTGGGCGCCAACCATTTCGTCTTCAGTCCGCATTGGGTCGGCATGCCCAACAACCTCGTGCTCGACATGATGAATCTGATGGCCGAGGAAGTCTTCCCCAACGTCGAGCAGGCGCTATAGAACCTCAACGGCGGTCTTGAACGCCGCCAGGGTCTGGGCGATGTCGGCGTCGTCATGGGCCAGCGAGACGTAGAATTTGCTGGGCCCTTTCAGAATACCGCTGTCGCGCAGGCTGGCGTTGAACCGTTCCGCCCGCGCCGCATCGGCCCCCAGCGTGCCCCGATAATCGCCGATGGCGTTGTCGACGAAAAACACGTCGAACAGCGGCGGTTCGCCGATCACTTGCGCCGGCACGTCCGCCTTCGCCAGCATGTCGCGCAAGCCATTCATCAAGGTCCGGCCGGTTTCGAAAATCCGTTCGTAGGCGCCGGGCCGCCGCAGAACCTCCAACGTCGCCAGTCCCGCCGTGGCGGCGACCGGATTGCCGCTCAAGGTGCCGATCTGCGTCATGAATTCGTCGTCCGGCACGGCGCCCTTGTCGAAATGCGCCATGTAGTCTTCACGCCCCGCGACCAGCGCCAGCGGAAAGCCGCCGCCCACAACCTTGCCCATGGCGCAGAGATCGGGCACGACGCCGTAATATTCCTGCGCGCCGCCATAGGCGAAACGGAACCCGGTCACGACCTCGTCGAAAATCAACGCGATCCCGCATTCCGTGGTCACCTCGCGCAGCGCCTCCAGGAAGCCGGGCTTCGGCGGCACCAGCCGTTGGAACGGCTCGACGATGACGCCCGCCAGCTCGTCGCGATGTTCGCGGATCAGGCTCGCCGCCGTGTCCGCGTCATTGAACGGGGCGATGAGGACTTCATCGCGCACCCGTTGCGGAATACCCGGCGTATCGGGGATCGCCTGGGGAAAGTTGCCCGGTCGCGCCGGCGACATGCTCATCAAGGCGTAGTCGCTCATGCCGTGAAAACCGCCCTCGAATTTCAATATCTTGTCGCGCTTGGCGTGCGCGCGGGCGACGCGCATAGCATAGAACGTCGCTTCCGAGCCACTGCTGACGAACCGCACCTTGTCGGCGCACGCGACCGCATCGACGACATCGGCGGCCAGCCTGATCCCGTGTTCGTTGTTGGCGAAGAACGTCGTGCCCAACGGGATTTGCGCCTGCACCGCCGCCATCACGTCCGGGTGTCCGTGCCCGACCAGCATGGGGCCGGAACCCAACAGGAAATCGACGTATTCCTTGCCGTCGATATCCCAGACCCGGCCGCCCTTGCCTTCGCGGATGATGATGTCGGCGGCGGCGTTGCCAAACGACCCCCCCGGCAGGACGCGCCGCGCCATATCGCGTAACAATTCGTCTTCTTGCGTATCCGCGCTCATGACGTCGCCTCCCTCATTATATCCAGCCGGGGAAACCACCCCGTACCCCGCGAGCTTAGAGCGCCCCGGACAAAAGGAAAACCCCGCGCCGTTTTCACGGTGCGGGGCATAAAGTCGCCGCTTGAGTTGTCCAGGGGGAGGGAGGAGACAAGAGCGCGGCAAAGCACTTTCTTGGTTTTTGTTGACTTGAAAAGACCATATCCCCGGCGCCCCGCGACAACGTCCCGCATATGAGTGATTTTTGGTGTAAACATTAAAAATTGCGAATACCGGCATCTTCGGGCCGCGCTTAACGGGACGACTGCAAGTAGGGGTGTCATCCTGATTTCGCCATATTTATGGAACTATATGGCGGATCAGATGGGATATTTAATATTGTTCTCTTTTTGTTCTAGACTTTATTCCTATAAAAGCATAGTGTCCAGCCTTCAATTCACAACACCAAATAAGGACACATCATGTTCCACGCCTCGAACGCCGATGATTTCAAATTCGGCGCGTTCAGCCTGCGCCGCGCCATCGCCCCCACTGGGGGCATGCAACCATCGGACGTCATGCGGACGAAATCCGCCTTGGGACGACTGGGCCATTTCGATATCGAGCGCGAGAAGCTGAACGGCTATCCGAGCCGCCCCCTGATCGACGGCGTCAAAAACTTTCAACGCGAACAGGGATTGACGGTGGATGGGTTGATGACGCCGGACGGTCCCACCGCGCGCCGCCTGACCAGCCTGATCGGCGACATGAACCAGACCGACGGCAGTGCGGGGGATGATTCAAGCGACGGGGTCGCGGCCACACCCCCGGCAGCAAAGGCGCCCTGGTTCAAATCCTCGACGTTCAAACCCCTGTCCGATGAGGACACCTCCGCCAACGGGCGCATGCTGGGGGGATTGTTGAAGTATAACGTCAACGGCGATTTGCCGAACCTCTTCGCCGACGCCCTGAAGGACGGGGGCGCGAAACCGGTGCATGAATTCGCGGATTTCCTGCGCCAGCTTGGCGACGCCAGGCCGGACCGCGTGGCGGGGTTCGAATCGGACGTCATGGGGAAGTTGACCGGCGGCGAGCGCACCCGGATCAAGCGCCTCGCCGAGGGCCCGGCGCGTCCACGCACCCTGGAGCACCGGCACGAAGAGGGTGAAGGGCCGCCGACGCCGGCGCCTGCGGTTCATCGCGACGGCATGGTCTTCGACAAAGGCCAATGGCGCGCGCAAACCAGGGCCGAAAAGGCGCGGGAGGGCCTGCAATTGCTGGCGGCGGAAGGCGGGAATGGAGGTGAAAGTTCAAGCGGCGGCGAAGGCGCAGGCGCAGATGGCGCCAGCGGCGAGGGTGGCGGTGAGGAACGGAATCCCCGTACAATCCCGGGAGCGACCGATCAACCAAAGCAATCGGACTCTGCAAACCCGGCGGGTAAAAATCGGCCCCTTTTGACGCCAACAACCACGAAGCCCGTAAACATCGCGGATGCGCATAAAGAGTTCAATTTTAATGCGGAAGGCGCCAAGGAAGAAATTACGGCGATTTTAAATCCGTACGACGCCTATAGAGCGAATGAATTATCATACAGCGTGCCTGAGAAGGTTAGAAAGTTACAAGATGACAGAAAGCTGCCTCCTGAAGGGCGTAATAATGAGACCGACGCAGTCCGCCACACCCTATGGAATTATGAGATGACAAAGACTTTTGGCGCGAAAGAAGCCAAGAAGATTGGAGACGCCCACGAACGTGGCGCCATAAGGAACATTTTTAAAAAAGACGGTTCCGGACCAAACGACGAATCTGAACGATTAATGGACCTCCATAACAACAAGGTCGGTCGTGAACTGGCCTTGGACCCAAAAAATAAAGCCCGTTCGAGTACAGACGTTGTCCTCGACGCGCTTAAAAAAGGAAAGCTGCGCACAAAGCCTTTCAAGGTTCAAACACCGCCACCGGGTCTGCTTCCCAGGAATTGGCTCGCGAATTAGACGCTAATTCAGTTCAGCAACAAGTTGGAAAGGGGTCGATATGACCGAATGGGTGACAGACAGAAATTCCACCCCCGGCAAACCTCGCAGACGCTGGCTGGCTGTATTCTGCCGCCTCTTCTGGGTCGGTCTTGGCGCCTTTCTCATGTTGTGCGCGGCTATATATGTGATCGAGCATTCGGAGCGGGAACAGGCCTGTTTGATGATTATAGATCCTATTCATTCCGAACCCAGTCTAAACCTTCGGTACCAAATAAAAGTTACGGCGAACTATCCGGCTAAATATGGCCTTCGGGAAGAGGGATATGTCCTTTGGGATGGCGATCAGTCTGGCATTGAAGGAACACACCAATACCTGAAATGTCCTGATGCGGCGGAAGGCCTAGCGGCGGATTTCACCGTTACGCAGAACATCCCGGAAATTGGAAAGAGTTATTCAATTAAATTTGGCGATTCTTCCACAACACCGGAAATTTATTACGTGATCTTCACCAATGAAGGTATTTTTTTCATCGCTGGAGAATGGTCTCCTATATTTCCATCCTATCTCAATTTTTTGGAAGACACGATTTTCGGTTTCATCAAAGCGATTGAACGCACCGTAACTTGAACCCGCCGATGATAAATGCTCCACACCACGGGAGAGGGGAAAGCCGACCATTGAATGACCGAGAGGCCTTGATATGACCGAACTGGCGACAGACGGAATATCCGCCCCCGGCAAACCTCGCGGACGCTGGCTGGCCGTATTCCGCCGCTTCTTCTGGGTCGGTCTCGGCCTCTTTTCCAAAAGGAAAACCCCGCGCCGTTTTCACGGTGCGGGGCTCAAAGTCGCCGCTTGAATTGTCAGGGGGAGGGAGGAGACAAGAGCGCGGCAAACCCAATTTCTTTGTTTTTTTGAACTTGAGAAGAGACTACCCTCGGCGTTCGGCAAAACCGTCACCCATATGAGTGGCGTTCGCGATTTTCGACGCCCTTTGGTGAAATTCTTGTCGTTAAACCCCATAAGGAGGCCCCGATGTCCAAGAGCGAAGCGTATGAAAAAGGCGGCGAAATTCGGCGAAAATTGATGGGCGACGAAATGGCCGACGATATCGCCAACACCGTCTATGACGACCCGATCATGAAGAAGTTCGGCGACTATGCGCGCGAAGCCGTCTTCGGTTTGCTGTGGACGCGGCCCGGGCTGGATCATAAGACCCGCGCGCTGATCTGCGTCATCTCCGACACCG
>JABJJH010000201.1 GCA_018660965.1 Rhodospirillaceae bacterium
GGTAATGCCCGGTGTCCATTTCGTGGTAGGCGCCGTTCAGTTTTTCCGCTGTCCGGCGCTGGTGCGCTTCCGACGGGTTGCCGCTTTGCAGACAATTGATCACCGACGCCGACCAGGATTGCGACCAGAAATTGTCTAGTTCGCCGGGCTCCGCGTCCGTGCCGCCGTTGGGGTGCAGGGTGTAGCGCGCCACCGCCCACGCTCGAAGCCCGGGTTCGAAGTCCGCAAACAAACGGTTTTCCATGTCTTCCGGCGTCGGGCCTTGCGACAATTCAAGCCGGTTATACGGTCTGTTGGGGTCCCGGACGACGATATCCGCGCAGGTCTCGCCCGGTTGCGGCGCCAGGGCGTCAACATAGACAAGATGTTTGACGCTGTTTTGCCCTAACGTGGCCCGCGCCAGTTCCGCCGCCTTGCTGATCACCATGCCGCCAAAACTGGTGCCGACGAGGATGGCGTCAGGAATGTCTTCGTAGAACAATAAATCGGCGACTTCCTGGGCTTGTGTGCTGACGGTGATGCCAGGGCGAATTTCGTGACGGCGTTCCGCGCACCCGTCGAGCGTCGGCGCATGCACATTATGCCCCGCTGCGCGAAGACATTGCGCCGTCGGCTTCCAAATCCAGGCTCCCTGATAGCCCCCGTGAACCAGCACGAAGTTCGCCATACCTTAAAATCCCCCGACTGTACTGTTAAGCGCGCGCGAGTGGGCCCCGCAACAATTTCCCCGGCAACGCGCCGGTGTGTTCGCCGTTGCGCAACACGGTCTTGCCGCCGACGATGGTGTTGGCGACGCCGTGCGCCTTCTGCCGCAGACGTTTCGCCCCGGCGGGCAGGTCGCAGACGACTTCCGGCATCATTGGCCCAATCGTGTCCGGGTTGAACACCACGATGTCGGCGGTCATGCCTTCGCGAATAAGCCCGCGATCATGGAAGCCCCACTGGGTCGCGGTGTCGTAGGTGAACAGCCGGACCGCTTCTTCCAGGGTGAACGCCTGTTTGTCGCGCACCCAATGGCTTAACAGGTGGGTTTGCAGCGAACTATCCATGATTTGCGACACATGGGCGCCGGAATCCGAGAACGTCACCGTCGAATGCGGGTGTTTCATGAGCTCCAGCGCATCGTCCTGGTTCTCGTTGGCGATGGGTTGGCGGAAGAACAGTTTCAGGTCATGTTCCAGCGCCATGTCGATCATCGCTTCGGCCGGGGACACGCCGCGTTCCCGGGCGATGTCGGCCATCGTGCGGTGCGCCCACTTTTCCGTTTCCATCACATAGAACATGTCCCATTCCGGCGGGCGGGCCTCGCCCCCCACGACGGCGGGGCCTTGATAGGGGCGGCTGGCGACGTCGATCAATTTTTGCTTGGTGTCCGGGTCGCGCAGGGCTGCTTTCTGCTGGTCCAGCGGCAGGGCGCGAATGTCGCGCCAAACGTCCCAGGTGTCGAACGGCAAATTGGTTTCGAACGACATGACGGAGTTAATTTCACGCGAATGGACTTGGGTGAATAATCGCGCCCCTTCCCGGTTTCCCTCCTCGATGACCTTGTAGCAATCGCGCCACAGGCCGGGCGTTTCGCGGCGGCTTAAACTGCCAAACGTAATCGGGCGCCCGCTATCGATGGAAAGGTTTTTCAAATCGGTGTAGTTCTGGAGAACATAGTCGGCGTCGCCGCGCTCCATCGCGAGCTGGAAGATGCCCGCGTTCAACTCGCCCATGGAATGAACCAGGGTTTTTACTTCATCGAACGTGGCGGCGCGGCTGGCGACCGCGCGGTCGTCGGAGGTGCGGTGCGCAGGACTGCGCGACGTGGAAAACCCGAGCGCGCCCGCCTTGACCGCTTCCTGGACCTGATGCGACATCGCTTTCAAATCGTCTTCGCTCGCTTCTTCGTCGAAGGCGCGTTCGCCCATGACATAAGTGCGCAGCGCTGAATGCCCCATATAGCCGCTGTAGTTGATGCCCTTGGGCAGCTTATCGACCACATCCAGATATTCCGGATAGGTCTCCCACTGCCATTTGATGCCTTCCAGCATGGCGCCGCGGTCGATGTCTTCGGCGCGTTCCAGATTACGGAACACCATATCGGCTTCGGCTTCGCGGCAGGGCGCCAGGGTGAAGCCGCAATTGCCCATCACCACGCTGGTGACGCCGTGATAGCACGAGCACGTGCCCAAAGAATCCCAGAACACTTGCGCATCCATGTGGGTGTGGCCGTCGACGAAGCCGGGCGACACCACATGGCCTTCGGCGTCGATGACGTCGTCCGCAGGCGCGGAAATTTTGCCAATGGTCGCGATCTTGCCGTCCTTGACGCCGACATCGCCGCGATAGCGCGCGCCGCCGGACCCATCCACCACCATGCCGTTTTTAATGACGATATCGTAAGCCATGCTGCTCCACTCCCTCTGGTTAGAAAGACGCCGTTCCCATGTACGGATAACCTTCGATGATCGTCCGCCTTACGAGACGGGTTTGAACACCGGTACTTTTTGGCCGCCTTCGGTATCGCGAAAGGCGACTTCGACCTTTTGCCCAATCGACACCGAATCCGGATCGCAGTCGACGATGTTCGTCATGACCGACACGCCTTCGTCCAGCGTGACATAGGCGATGACGTAGGCGGGGTCGGCCCGGCGCATGACGGAATAGGTGTAGATTTCGCCTTTCCCGGACGCTTCGACCAATTCGACGTTGTTGCTCAAGGTGAACGGGCTGAGGTTGCGCGGATACCAGAAAAATTGCCCGGTGTCCTTGCAGCGCGGCACCATAAATTTGCCCTCGTTGGCCGCCGCCCAGAACGCGGTGTGTTCGACATTTTCCGGTGGCGATGGAATCTTGCGTTCGGCGCTCATGCGTCCGCCCTCCCCATAATAACCGTTGAACTTCCCATGCGTGTGCCGATGGAACCGCCCGTTCCGTGGGCCAGCGCGATCTGGCAATCCTTGACCTGAACCTTCGGGTGCGCTTCACCGCGCAATTGCCGGACCGCTTCCAGAACCTTGGTCAACCCGCCCCGGTTGATGGGGTGGTTATTGCAAAGCCCGCCGCCATCGGTGTTGAAGGGCAGTTTGCCGACGCCGGAAATCAGATTGCCGTCGGACACGAACTTGCCGCCCTCGCCGACCGGGCAAAAGCCCAGATCCTCGATGGTTTCCAGCACGGTGATGGTGAAGGAATCGTAGATCGAGGCGTAATCGATGTCGGACGGCGTGACGCCTGCTTCCTCGAACGCCAAGGGCCCGGACCAGCGCGCGCCGGTGAAGGTTAAATCGATCTTGCCCGCGTTTAAATGCTTCGGCGCCTCGCCATGGCCCAACACCTTGACCGTGTCGCGTTTCAGCCCGGCGGCGATTTCCTTGCTGACCACGACGAACGCGCCGCCGCCATCGGAAATAACGCAGCAATCGTTGCGGTGCAGCGGGTCGGCGACCATCGGTGAATTGATGACGTCGTCCACCGTGA
>JABJJH010000316.1 GCA_018660965.1 Rhodospirillaceae bacterium
CGTGCGGCAGTTTCGTCTGGTCGATGATATCCACCGACCAACCATCCTCACAAAGCCAAATGGTGCGGTAGGGCGCGCCGTCTACGTTCATCCGCTCGATTCCTCCAACCAGTAATCAGCCATTAATTCCGCGACCCAACCCGGTTGTCGCACCGCGCCGCGCGGCGCGAATTCGGCCATGACGGGTTTCAGGTCAACCACCGGCGTGCCCTCCACAGCGTCCAGTCCTTCCACGATCAACGTCGCGCCATCAACGCCCAGAACCCGGCAAATGGTGAGCCCCAATCGGTTCGGGCGGTTCTTGCCGCGCTGGGCGAAGATGCCGATCTTGGGCCAATCCGTGTTGCCGCGCGGATGCCGCGCCCCCGCGACAATCTTGTCGAGGGGAACCTGATCGAAATGGAAAATCACTTCGACATGGGAAAAATCGGTTATGCCCGCCAGGGCGTCGGGCCCATAGGCGGCCTCATCCAGTTCAATCCGCGATTCCAGCCCACCCCAGTAATCATCGCTAAGGTCGGTTCGGGCCGTGCGCACAGTGCCGATCGGTTCCAGGTTAATCGTCATCGCCAATCCCTTTTAGAGTCGCTGAACATTACAGGTCGCCGTGCACACAATCGAGAAAGATCGGCCTTAACGCCGCCGCGTCGATGGGAACGGGATTGCCGGATGCGGTCGGGTCCGCCGCCGCCAGCGCCGCCAGCGCCTCGGCTTCATCATCGGGCACGCCGATGGCGCCAAGATTATGGGGAATATTCAAATCGCGCCGCAGCGCCAACAGCCACGCCATCACCGCGTCAAACCCGCCCCCCTGTAAATCCAGCACACGAGCCAAATGGACCATCTTGTCCTCAATAGCGGGCCGGTTGAAGCGCAGCACATAGGGCGCGACGATGGCGTTGGTCAGCCCGTGATGGGTGTTGTAACGCGCCCCCACCGCGTGGCTGATGGAATGCACCCCGCCCAGCCCCTTCTGGAACGCGATGGCGCCCATCGACGCCGCCGCCAACATATGCGCCCGCGCCGCGATATCGCGGCCATCGGCGTACGCGCGCGGCAACCAATCGTGGATCAACCGCATGCCTTCCAGGGCGATGCCTTCGGCCTGGGGATGAAACCCCGGCGCGCAATAGGCTTCCAGGCAATGGATGAGCGCATCGATTCCGGTCGCCGCCGTCAGGTCGGGCGGCAAGCCAACGCTCAATTCCGGGTCGGCGATGACGATACCCGGCATCATGTTGGGGTGGGCGACAATCCGTTTCGCGCGCGCGCCGGTCTCGGTGATGATCGACGCCCGGCCCACTTCCGACCCCGTGCCCGCCGTGGTCGGCAGCGCCACGACCGGCGCCATGCCCGCGGGATCAATCAGCGATCTGTCCAGATAATCCCACAACGTACCCGTTTGTCCCGAAAGCTTTTGTCCCGATACCATGGCGATGGCCTTGGCCGCGTCGATCCCGCTGCCGCCGCCCAGCGCGATAACGCCGTCATGCCCGCCATCGCGGAAAACACGCACGCCTTCGGTGACATTTTCGCCGGTGGGGTTGCCCTGCACGTCGCTGAACAACGCCGTCGGCAGACCCGCTGCGTCATTCGCCGCCAGCGCGTCACGCACGAAACCCGCATCCGCCAGTCCGGAATCCGTCACCAGCAAGGGCCGGGCCATACCCAGTTCACGGCAGGCTTCCACCACTTCCGCGACGCGCCCCGGCCCAAACCGGATTTGCGTGGGATAAGACCAGGTCCCGTTGATCGAGCTGGTGATCGGGCCGGCAATCGTCATGTCAGCCCCGCTCGAACAATCGGCGCAGTTCCCAGTCGGTGACGCGGCGGTCATATTCCGCCTGCTCCCACCACCCGGTGTGCAGGTAATGCTCGATGACCGCATCGCCGAATGCGGCGCGCAGGGGCGCGCTGTCGTCCAGCGCCGTCAACGCCGCGCGCAGGGTTTTGGGAATTTCCGGCGCGTCCGGCGCCTCGTACATATTGCCGTGCATCATCGGGACCGGGTCGAGCTGATTTTCAATCCCGTGCAGCCCCGCCGCGATGGTCGCCGCGAACGCCAGATAGGGATTGCAGTCGCCGCCGGGTATCCGGCATTCCAACCGCCGCGCGCCGCCTTTCCCCACCACGCGGAAGCCCGCCGTGCGGTTGTCCAGGCTCCACGCGGCGCGGGTCGGCGCGAAGGACCCGGCCTGAAAGCGTTTGTAGGAGTTGATATACGGCGCCAGGAAAAAGGTCATGTCATCGGCCAACGCCATCTGACCCGCCGCCCATTGATTAAATTCCGGTGCATCATCGGCGGCGAACACCGGCTCGCCCCCGCGCCACAACGAAGAATGGATATGGCAGCTATTGCCCGCCAGATCTTCCCGCCATTTCGCCATGAAGGTGATCGCCTTGCCCGCCGCCCAGGCGATTTCCTTGGCGCCGTTCTTGTAGATCACATGCCGGTCGGCCATTTCCAGCGCATCGGCGAAGCGCAAATTAATCTCCGCCTGCCCCGGCCCCCATTCACCCTTGGAGAATTCTACCGGCACCGCCGCGCCGTCCATGCCGTTGCGAATGGCGCGGATCATGCCTTCTTCCTTGGTGGTCTGGAAGATGTGGTAATCCTCGATATAGCGGCCCGTGGTCTTCAAATCCGCGTATCGTTTTTCCGCCGCATCCTCGAAACTGTCGTCGAAAATATAAAATTCCAGCTCCGACCCGATCATGATTGTGTACCCCAGCGCGTCGGCGCGGGCGATCTGGCGCTTCAATATCGCGCGCGGGCTGTGCGGCACCTCGGCGTCATCCGCCCCGATGCAGTCGCCCAGCACCAGCGCGGTCGCTTCCAGCCAGGGAATGCGGCGCAGGGTCGTCATATCGGGCCGAACGGCGAAGTCGCCATAGCCGGTGTCCCAATTCGCCGCCGCGTAACCGGGCACGGGCTCCATATCCATATCGACGGTCAGCAGATAGTCGCAGACATGCAGTTCATGGACGCCGTGATCGAGAAAAAACCGCCCCGTCACGCGCTTGCCCACCAACCGGCCCTGCATGTCCGGAAAACAGACCAGCACCGTATCGATCTCGCCGGACTCAACCAGCGCCGTCAAAGCGTCGATATCCAGATTACCCGCCATGATGCTCCCTAAATCCGCGCCGCGAAGACGGGCAAGTTTTGCGGCGCCCGGCGCCGCGACGCAAGCGCGAATGCGGAGAAACAAGAATATTCACCGCGCGCCATATTTGCATCGCCATGAGAGGTATGTTTGATTGGTCGCAATCAAGGGGAGCAATCTTTTGCCGTCGATAACATCGAGACCATGCTGGGTAATTGTGCTGGCCGGTCTATTAATGAGCGCGTGCCAGACACCCAACGATATGAAGGTTAACGCCAACGAACTGGGTGAATCGTTTACGATCAGTTTCGGGAATGTCCTTGAAATTCGTGCAGTTCACATTGATAGAACATTCATTGGGTCGCGAACCCTTTCGCCTTCCGCCGTTTCCGGTATCATTTTATCTACAGCATTGCTGTCAAGTCCTGCACAAATAATGACGGGGTCAGGCATTTCAGCACGTAATTCACGCTATGAAGGAGACGGGTTTGAGTTCACCGTGACCATGGACAGCGGCATCAAACTCAAAATCCTTCAGAAACCCCTTGGACAAGAGAACGAATTCAAAGTTGGGGACCGTGTTTATGTCAGAAATTCCAATGGAATTCGACGAGTCTTCCAGATTCAAACTCTGCCTGATGGATTTGCAGACCCGAAGAAAGGATCACCGTCGTGAAAATCGCCTTCATCATCATTGCGGCATTTGTCGCAACTGTGAACCTATCCGCCTGCACCGTACATACCGAAATTAACGCGGTCGAAATTAAACAACCCAAAGAACAACAGCGGATTGCCGGTCGTTATGCGGCGTTCATTCAAACCGGTGGCTGGAACCTAACAGCAGGCACCGGACACTTCGCCGGCGGTGGCTATAATGTTACGTTAGACATCAATGAAGCTTTCCAGGCTAGCCTTAAAAAAGCGCTTTCCCAGACACTTCATTCGGTAACCTATACAAAAGCCGCAATACCAATAGAAAACTTGAGTAAGCGAGGCTACGACAATCAAATTTTAATCCATCAAGGTAACGCCGAAGCCAGATACTCCGCCGAACCATTTGGTTGGATACTTCAAATTTACGGCTATACGCAACTGGCAACAACGGTCGCATCGTTAGACAAACAGGGGAAAATAACCCAAAACGACGTTATCGGGTACGGCGTGAATACCCAAGAAGAGGTACTTGGTTTTAAACGAGCAGAAGCTGTAAAGGCCGCATCTGAGGTGGCGATGCGTGATCTGGTTAAAAAAATTGTCGCCACTGTTCGCAAACAATTGGCGAGTCACGGCAATTCCGTGGGTCAAAAAAAATAAACGTATCCGTTACTGCTCTGCAACGCCCCCTTGCTGACGACTTTTGAAAATTTTCACCAAATGACACCGTCGAGCCAGCTTTAACGCCTGCCTGATGACAGCCGCCCCCCTATCTGCCACGATGTTGTCATGAGTCGGAATTCGAACCGGGGGACGCGGGCATGACCATCCTCGCCATTGATCAGGGCACGACCAGCACGCGGGCGATTGTGTTCGATGAACAGGGCGCGCCGCGCGCGGTCGCGCAGATGGAATTACCGCAGATATTCCCGCGCCCCGGTTGGGTCGAACATGACGGGGAAGAAATCTGGCGCGCGACCGTGCAGGTCTGCCGCGACGCCATGGCCAAGGCGCATTTGACCGCCAGCGACATCGCCGCCATCGGGATCGCCAATCAACGCGAAACAACCTTGTTGTGGGACCGCGCGACGGGCGCCCCGCTGCACAACGCCATCGTCTGGCAGGACCGGCGCACGGGCGATGTTTGCGATGATTTGCGCGGGCGCGGTCTGGAGCCGATGGCGCAGGCGAAAACCGGATTGTTGCTGGACCCGTATTTTTCCGCCACCAAGCTGGCGTGGCTGCTGGACCATGTGGACGGCGCGCGGGCGAAGGCGGAGGCGGGCGAGTTGGCGTTCGGCACTGTCGATTCGTTCCTGTTGTGGCGCCTGACGGGCGGCTCAAGGCAGGGCGGCGTCCATGCGACGGACGCCACCAACGCGGCGCGCACGATGTTGTTCAACATTCACGATCAAAGCTGGGACGACGAATTGCTGGAGGCCTTCCGCATCCCGCGCGCGGTGCTGCCCCGGGTTCTGGACAACACCGCCGATTTCGGCGTCACCGAGGCGGCGTTGTTCGGCGCGCCCATCGCCATATCGGGCATGGCGGGCGACCAGCAAGCCGCCGCCATCGGCCAGGCCTGCATGGCGCCCGGCATGGTCAAGAGCACCTATGGCACCGGCTGTTTCGCGCTGGTCAACACCGGGGCGACCGCGGCTGTATCGACCAACAAATTGCTGACCACCATCGCCTACCGGATGGAGGGCGAGGTCGCCTACGCGCTGGAAGGCAGCATCTTCGTCGCCGGGGCGGCGGTGCAATGGCTGCGCGACGGGTTGGGCGTGGTCACCGACGCGGCGCAAACCGATGCGCTGGCCCGCGCCGCCAGACCGGATAGCGAGGTTTGTCTGGTGCCCGCCTTCACCGGGCTGGGCGCGCCGCATTGGGACCCGGACGCGCGCGGGGCGATGTATGGGCTGACGCGGGATTCGGGCCCGGCGGAATTGACCCGCGCGGCGCTGGAATCGGTCGGGTTCCAGACCCGCGATTTGTTCGACGCGTTTTCCGCCGATGGCGCGGAGATGGGAATTGGGGCGGGAACCGGGGCGTTGCGCGTAGATGGCGGCATGGTCGCCAATGACTGGGCGATGCAGTTTCTCGCCGACATCCTCGATTGCCCCGTCGAACGCGCCGCGATGACCGAAACGACTGCATTGGGCGCGGCGGCGCTGGCGGGAATGCAGGCGGGCGTTTATCCTGGGCCGGAGGAATTGGCGCGGCGCTGGAAATGCGGTACACGGTTCGAACCGACCATGACCGCCGACGATCGCGACGTCTTGCTCGCGCGCTGGCGCAACGCCGTGCGGCGCACGCTTAACAACGGGTAACTTTCAAGCATGGACTACCTTTATCTCGCGGCGGGGCTGGTGATCCTGGTGGTGGGCGGCGAAGCGACCCTGCGCGGCGCCATCGGGCTGGCGCAGGCGCTGGGCGTA
>JABJJH010000382.1 GCA_018660965.1 Rhodospirillaceae bacterium
GTCTCGACATGGAGACGCCACCGACCCGGATCGAAATCTACGACAACAGCCATATCCAGGGCACGAACGCCGTCGGCGCCATGGTCGTGAGCGGGCCGGACGGCTTCGTGAAAGCCGCCTATCGAAAGTTCAACATTAAATCGATCGGCCAACCGACCGACGAAAATTCACCGCCCGATACGCGGCCCGATACCCCGCCAGACGCACCGCCGGACGCAACAAAGGAATCGCCGAGAGGCGGCGACGACTACGCCATGATGCGTGAAGTCTTGACCCGGCGGTTCATGCGCGCCTTGAAGGAAGACCCGGACCGGACCGCCGAAACCTGGCCAGAGCTGATCCTCATCGACGGCGGTCCCGGTCAAACCGCCATCGCCCATGACGTGTTGAGCGAGCTGGGGATCGACGACATCGCCGTGCTGGGCGTCGCCAAGGGACCGGACCGGGACGCGGGCCGGGAACACCTGTACCGCCCCGGCCGGGCGGCCTTCACGTTACCGATGCGCGACCCCCTGTTGTATTTCATCCAGCGGCTGCGCGACGAAGCGCACCGGTTCGCCATTTCAACCCATCGCGCACGTCGCTCCAAGGCTATCGCCGCCTCGCCGCTCGACGAAATCGCCGGCATCGGCGCGAAACGCAAAAAGGCACTTTTACTGCATTTCGGGTCCGCGCGCGGCGTCTCGGGCGCCGGCCTGTCGGATTTGGCCGCCGTGGAGGGTATTAGCACGACGGTCGCCGAGAAAATTTATGGCCATTTCCACACCGATCATTAGAATGCGATTGAGCGCGCAGGTTATCGAACACCGTGCGCCGCCGCCCGCCCCCAGGGGCCAGTCGCCGAAGGCCACGCCATGATAACCAGCCTTCCCAATCTGCTGACATTGTCGCGCATCGGCGCCATTCCTGCGATCGTGGCGTTGTTCTGGGTCGATGGCGACGCCGCGCGATGGGTGATGCTCGGCGTTTATACGCTGGCGTGCGTCACCGATTTTCTCGACGGTTATTTCGCCCGAACCATGAAAATCCATTCCAACCTGGGCCAGTTTCTCGATCCGGTCGCCGACAAGCTGCTCGTCGGCGCCTTGATTTTCATGCTTGTCGCGTTCGACCGACTGTCGGGCCTCTCCATACTGCCGGGCCTGATCATTTTGTGCCGGGAAATTCTCGTCTCCGGCCTGCGCGAATTCCTGGCCGAGCTTCGCGTCAGTATGCCGGTCAGCAAACTCGCCAAATGGAAAACGACGATCCAGATGCTAACGCTCGGATTTCTCATCATGGGGGATGCGTCGCCGGACGCCATTCCATCGCTTTTGATCGGCGACATCGGCATTTGGATGGCCGCCGCCCTGACCCTCATTACGGGGTATGATTATCTCCGCGTGGGCCTGACGCATATCATCGACGACGAAGAAACCCGCGACGACACACCATCGCCGCGCGCCAGTAAGACCGGAGAGCCCGTCTAATATGATTGGGCCGAACGAATGAAGATTTTCGGACTTGCGGGATGGAGCGGCAGTGGAAAGACAACGCTGATGTCGAAATTGCTGCCGGAACTGATTTCAAGAGGATTGACGGTTTCCACGATGAAACACGCCCATCACACCTTCGATCTGGATACGCCGGGCAAGGACTCTTACATCCACCGCGAAGCCGGCGCGACGGAAGTCATGATCGGCTCGGCCACGCGATGGGCGCTTATGCATGAAGTGCGCGACGAACCTGAACCCGATTTCGACAGACTGTTGAACGCAATGACGCCCGTCGATTTGCTGTTGATCGAAGGCTTTAAGAAACATGGCCATTCGAAAGTGGAAATTCATCGCGCAGGAAGCGACCACCGGTTTTTGTATGTCGAGGAACCCGACATTGTCGCCATCGCCAGCGACGCCCCGCTTGACGACGTTCCCTTACCGGTGGTGGATTTGAACGACGCAGCGGCGGTCGCTGATTTCATTCTCGACCATACCGGCCTGAACGCCGCAATCAGGACCACCGCGAAAGAGGCCCAAAAAGATGGCGCAGCTTAGCGACGATTGCTTCGCCTTCGGCGGCGACTTGATGAGCGTCGCGGCGGCTCAGGACGCATTGCGCCAACGCATATCCGCCGTGGTGGACACGCAAACCGTCGCCTTGGGCGCCGCGGGTGGAAAAATTCTCGCCGAGGACGTGACCGCCCCGCTGAATGTTCCCGCCCACGATAATTCCGCCGTCGACGGATACGCCGTCTATTTCGACGATCTCGACCCAACCGGGGAGACCAGCTTGCCCGTGACCGGGCGCGTGGCGGCGGGGCACCCACTGGATCGCCCCGCTAAACCGGGTGAAGCGATCCGGATATTCACCGGCGCGCCGGTACCAGTTGGCGAGAGTGGGCCGGGTGGCGATATCGGTCCGGGCCCCGACACCATCATGATGCAGGAAGACTGCCGCGAGGAGTCGGGTCGCGTCATCATTCAACCCGGCATCGAACGCGGCGCCAACCGCCGTTTTGCCGGCGAAGACGTTCGCGCGGGCGATGTCGTCCTGTCCGCGGGATGCCGTCTGCAGCCGCAAACCATCGGGCTTGCGGCGTCGGTCGGGCGCGAAACGCTGCGCGTTTATAAACCGTTGCGGGTCGCGGTATTTTCTACCGGTGACGAAGTCCGAGAACCGGGCGCGGCGCTGCCCCCTGGCGCAATTTACGATTCGAACCGCTTCACGCTCATGGCCGCGCTGACCCATATGGGATGCCAAGCGACGGACCTTGGCATTCTGCCGGACCGGCTGGACACAATTCAGGCCGCCATCGGCGAAGCCGCCGCGACGCATGATCTGCTGTTGACTTCTGGCGGCGTGTCGATGGGCGACGAAGACCACGTAAAGACCGCCGTCGACGCGCAAGGGTCGCTGGATTTCTGGCGACTCGCCATTAAACCGGGACGCCCGGTCGCCTTGGGACGAATCGAAACACCAAACGGCGCGACGCCAATCGCCGGCCTACCCGGCAATCCGGTCGCGGTCATGGTGACGTTTCTCATGATCGCGCGGCCCTTGATCCTGTTGTTGTCGGGCTGCCCGTATATCGACCCGATCCGCTACCGCGTCCGGTCGGGCTTCGAGTACGCCAAGAAACAAGGCCGCCGTGAATTTGTGCGCGCGCGCATCGTGACGGACGATGGCGAGCCCGTCGCGCAAAAACACGGTCGCGGCGGCGCCGGTGTCCTGTCTTCGCTTGTCGGCGCCGACGGATTCGTTGACCTGCCGGAAGACACGACCCATCTGGATACAGGCGGGATGATAGATTTCCTGCCTTTCACGGAGGTCCTGAATTGAAACTTTTGTATTTCGCCTGGTTGCGTCAACGCGTCGGAATTGGCGAGGAAACCGTCAATCCACCAGACGTCACGACAGTGCGCGACCTGGTCGACTGGCTGCGTCAACGCAGCCCGGAATTCACCGAGGCCCTGGCCGATATCGAGGCGTTTCGCGTCGCGGTGGATCAGGAATTCGGCGATATGGACACGGTGCTGCGGGGTGACGAGGAAATCGCGTTCTTTCCACCCATGACGGGCGGATAAAATGACGATCCGGGTGCAGCGGGAAGACTTCGACGTTGGCGCGGAAATTGAGGCGCTGACCAACGGCAACGTCAGCATCGGCGGCGTCACGAGCTTTGTCGGATTGGTTCGTGATATGGCCGGTGACGGTAGCAGAAATGACGGCGCCAGCGAGGCGGTCTCCGGAACCGGAAGCGCCATGACGTTGGAGCATTACCCCGGCATGACCGAAAAAATGCTGACGAAGATCGACGCCGAAGCGCAATCGCGCTGGCCCCTGGAGGCGAGTCTCATCATTCACCGCTATGGTCGTCTGGAGCCCGGCGACAGAATCGTTCTGGTCGCCGCCGCAAGCGCCCATCGCGGCACCGCCTTCGAGGCCTGCGAATTTCTGATCGACTGGTTGAAAACCCAGGCGCCGTTCTGGAAACTGGAAGAAAGCGCCGATGGCCAGGCCACGTGGGTCGACGCCCGCGCCAGCGACGACGACGCCGCCAACCGGTGGCGCCGGAATGGCTGATCTGGTGAACCTGCGGCGCTTCAAGAAAGCCAAGGCGCGGCAAGACAAGGCCGAGGCCGGGCAACGCAATCGCGTGAAATACGGACGCACCGCAGCCGAAAAGATACGCGCAGAAATCGAACGCAACCGGGAGGCCGCCTTTCTGGACGGCGTTCGCCAGGAACCGCCGCACGACACAGACGATTGACCGACAAAGGGAGGGACGTTCCATGCGGAGCGGAGGATTCATTTACCCCGAAACCAACCGTGTCCTGTTTGGCGACCCTTTCGCCAACGCTGTCCTGCGCGAAGCCGACCGACTGGACGCGCGCCGCATTTTCGTCATCGCCAGCGGCACCTTGTCGCGCACAACCGACGTTATCGACCAGCTCCGCGCCGTGCTTGGCGGCCGCTTCGCCGGATTGCGAGATCAAATGGCCGCCCACACCCCGCGCATTGACGTTGTCGAAGCGGCCAACGCCGCACGCGACGCGGGGGCCGATTTAATCCTAACGGTCGGCGGCGGTTCGGTGACGGATGGCGGAAAGATGGTTGTCCTTTGTTTGGCCAA